>JAZDPJ010000002.1:0-95814 GCA_043797705.1 archaeon | reverse complement strand
ATCTCAAAACCGCTCAGCTCTATTTTTGTTTCCCGTTTCATTAGCTACAATGTAGCTAAACTAATTAATAAGAATTTAGGTGATAGAAACTAAATATAGAAGCATATACTACAGACCACACTTTAGCTTAACAAGTACTATAAACCGAAATATTTAAAAAGAATGGAAGTCTCTAATGTTAGAAATGCAAAGAGCTTTCTATGCCGTCGAATGGGTAAAAAAAGGCAATATTTGCCGTTTCAACTAATTTAAACCACAATTCAACGAGTATAGTAAGTTTTATGCCCTGATAGTGTAGTCGGTCTATCATGGGGCCCTGTCGAGGCCGATTTATGAAAAAGAGGCCAAAGAAAGGCCCCGACCCGGGTTCGAATCCCGGTCAGGGCGTTAAAACAAAAAAGGACCGGTAGCTCAGCTTGGACTCAGAGCACCTGAAATAACTACACAGGTTATTTGGTGAAACTTTTAACTCCAAGCAGGAAAGGAATCAGGTGGTCGCGGGTTCAAATCCCGTCCGGTCCGTCGCATTCACACACAAAATGGCAAAAAAAATAGATGTGCAAAATCACATATTTGTGCCAAAGCACATTAAAATGGGGGAAGAAGATGTGCAAAAACTTCTAGAAAAGTATAACATCAATCTAAAACAACTCCCAAGGATAATAAAAACAGATCCCGCAATAAGAGATTTAGATGCAAAAGTTGGAGATGTCATAAAAATTCTGAGAAATAGCCCAATAATCGGCGATGTTGAATTCTACAGGGTGGTGTCAAATGCCTGAAACCAAAAAAGATCCAAGCAGAGAACACATTTTGGTAAAGAAATACTTCAAAGAACATTCATTCATCGAAGCTAATCTAAATTCATTTGACAAATTCCTGGAAAAAGAACTACAACTAATCGTGGATGAAATAGGAGACATAATCCCATCAATAATCCCCCAGGATGTCCAAGACTTTAGAATAAAATTTGATAAAATCTGGGTAGAAAAACCTCAAATAGTAGAAGCAGACGGATCAAAAAGAGACATCTATCCAATAGAAGCAAGACTAAGAAAACTAACTTACGCCGCACCAATATACCTAGATGTCAGTGTACACATAGATGGAATACAAAGGGAATCATTCATCTCACAAATAGGCAAAATGCCAATAATGCTCCGCTCAAAATACTGTCACCTCCACAAATTAAGTGAAGAAGACCTAATAAAACAAGGAGAAGACCCCAATGACTCAGGAGGATACTTCATACTAAACGGAAATGAAAGAGTAATGATTACAGTAGAAGACCTACTACCAAACAAAGTATTCGTACAAAAAAATACAGTAGGCCCAAGCAAGTACACACTAAAAGTATTCTCACAAAGAGGATCCTACAGCATCCCTCATATGTTAGAACAAATGAAAGACGGAATACTATACTTATCATTCACACGTTTCAAAAGAATACCAGTCTTAGCCGTAATAAAAGCACTAGGGCTAACAAAAGATCAAGATATAATGGAACTAATCTGCGATGAAAAAGAATATGATGACATGTACATCAACTTCTATAAAACTGCAACTCTAAAAACAGAAGAAGAAGCACTAGAATTCATCTCAAACAAAATAGGAATGACACAACCAAAAGAAGTAAGACTAAAAAAAGCAAAAGAACAAATTGACAATTACCTACTGCCACACATAGGAGTAACCTCAAAAGACAGCATGCTAAAAGCCTATAACCTATGCAAATATGTAAAGAAATTTCTTAGAGTAACAAAAGACAGAGCAAGCCTAACAGACAAAGACCACTATCAAAACAAAAAACTAAAACTCAGCGGAGACCTACTTGCAGATTTGCTAAGAGTAAATATGAGAGTCCTAATAAATGACATCCTCTATAACTTCCAAAGACTAGTCAAACGAGGAAAATTCCAATCTGTAAAAATAATCATAAGAGACAAACTACTAACATCCCGAATCAAAAGTGCAATGGCCACAGGCTCCTGGGTCGGCGGAAGAAAGGGAATCAGCCAAAACATAGACAGAGTAAACTTCATCTCATCAATGTCACACCTATGCAGAGTAGTATCACTACTATCAGCAACACAAGAAAACTTTGAAGCAAGAGCATTACACAGCACACACTGGGGAAGGCTATGCCCAATTGAAACACCTGAAGGTACACCAATCGGACTAAAAAAGAACATGGCCCTACTATGCCAGATATCACAAGACGACATAAATGAAGAAAAGCTAAAAAAGAGCCTTGAAGGGCTAGGACTAATATTGGTGAGATAAAAAAAATGACAGATATATTCTTAGATGAAAAATTCATTGGAAAAGTAGCTAACCCTAATGACTTCATCAAAAAAGTAAAAGCAGAAAGAAGAAATCAAAAACTTCCCTCAACACTAAATATAACTTATGACGACGAATTCAACGAAGTTTACCTTAACACGATATCCGGCAGAGCAAGAAGACCAGTAGTTGTAGTAGAAAATGGAGTATCAAAATTAACAGAAGACCATATAGAAAAAATACAAAAAGACGAACTTAACTGGCAAGACCTAGTTGATCAAGGAGTAATAGAATACCTAGACGCATCAGAAGAAGAAAACGCATACATCGCACTTGCAAACAAATACTTAACAAAAGAGCATACACATGTAGAGATAAATCCGGTAGTAATCCTAGGAATAGTAACCTCACTCGTACCATACGCAAACTTCGGACAATCATCAAGACTCAACAGAGGATCAAAAACACAAAAGCAAGCACTTGGACTATACGCAAGCAACTTCCTCCTAAGAATGGACACCGATGTAAGCATACTCCAATACCCACAAAAACCAATCGTAAAATCATTCATGCATGATGTAATAAACTTTGACAAGCACCCAGCAGGACAAAATGTAACAATAGCCCTCCTAAGCTATGATGGATACAATATGCAGGACGCAATAATAATAAACAAAGGATCCATAGACAGAGGACTAGGAAGATCAATCTACTTCAGGCCATATAGCGCAGACGAAATAAGATACCAAGGAGGCCTAGTTGACGAAATCGGAATGCCTGACAAAGAAGTCAAAGGATACAGAACAGAGGCAGCCTACAAATTCCTAGAAGAAGACGGAATAGTATATCCCGAAGCAAAAGTTGACGGCGAAGACGTCATAATAGGAAAAACAAGCCCTCCAAGATTCCTCGGAGAACTAGAAGACTTTAGCATCGCAGCAAACACAAGAAGAGAAAGCTCAGAAGTCGTAAGACTAGGAGAAACAGGAACAGTAGACCTAATAGTACTAACAGAAAATGAAGAAGGAAACAAACTAATACAAGTAAGACTAAGAGACCAAAGAATACCAGAAGCAGGAGATAAATTCGCATCAAGACACGGACAAAAAGGAGTCCTCGGAAGAGTAGTACCAGAAGCAGACATGCCATTCACAACATCTGGAATCGTACCAGACATAATATTCTCACCACACAGCATTCCAAGCAGAATGACTGTATCACACCTAATAGAAGTACTAGCAGGAAAAGTAGGGGCGCTAACTGGAGAATACATAGATGGAACAACATTCAGCGCAAAATCAGAAAAAGAGCTAAGAGAAGAACTTCTAGAATCCGGGTTCAGAGAAAACGGCACAGAAAAAATGTACAACGGAATCACAGGAGAAGAATTCAAAATAACAATATTCATAGGAAACATGTACTACATGAAACTAAAACACATGGTCAAAAACAAACTGCACTCCAGAGCATTCGGAAGAATACAACTACTAACAAGGCAACCAATTGAAGGAAGAAGCAAAGGCGGAGGACTAAGACTCGGAGAAATGGAGAAGGATTGTTTTGTAGCACACGGAGCATCATTGCTACTAAAAGAAAGATTTGACTCAGACAGAACAACAATACATATCTGCGAAACATGCGGAATGATTGCTATGCATGACAGCATAAAAAACCGTTCAACCTGCACAAAATGCGGATCCGCATCAGAAATCTCAGCAGTCGAAACAAGTTACGCATTTAAACTACTGCTAGACGAACTAAAAGCGATAGGCATCTATCCAAAACTAAAACTGGAGAACAAATACTAAAATGACCGTACACTTCCATAAAAGAATCTCAGAAATAAGCTTCGGGCTAATGTCAGACAAGTTCATAAAAAAGGCAGCCGCAGCAAAGATAGTAACCCCTGAACTTTATGACAAAGACGGGTACCCGGTAGACGGAGGATTAATGGACACACGCTTAGGTGTAATTGATCCCGGACTAAGATGCAAAACATGCAATGGAAAACTGAAAGAATGCATCGGTCACTTCGGATACATAGAACTAGCAAGACCAGTAATACACATACATTATGCAAAAATAATATTCAAATTCTTAAGAAGCACATGCAGAGAATGCAGCAGACTACTACTTGACGAAGAAACCATAGCAAAATTCAAAGCAAAACTTGAAAAATATGAATCCATAGAAAGCGCAGAATCAATACGAGGACTCCTAAAACTAGCAAAAACACATGCGCAAGCAGCAACAAAATGCCCACACTGCAAAGCCAAACAACAAACAATAAAGATAGAGAAACCAACAACATACATGGAAGACAACAGAAGAATAAGCCCTATCGATATCTACTCACGAATGGAAAAACTCCAAGATGATGACTGTGTACTACTCGGAGTAAAACCAGAATTTGCAAAACCAACATGGATGATACTAAAAGTTCTCGCAATACCCCCAGTAACAATGAGACCGTCAATCACACTAGAATCCGGTGAAAGAGCAGAAGACGACCTCACACACAAATTAACAGACATAGTAAGAATCAATCAAAGACTATTCGAAAACATCAACGCAGGAGCACCAGAAATCATAGTAGAAGACCTTTGGGACCTACTGCAATATCACGTTACAACCTTCTTTGACAATGATGTAAGCCAACTACCACCAGCAAGACACAGAAGCGGACAAGCACTAAAAACCTTAAGCGAAAGAATCAAGAGCAAAGAAGGAAGATTCAGGCACAACCTCGCAGGAAAAAGAGTAAACTTCGCAGCAAGAACAGTAATATCACCTGACCCAAAAATCCAATTCAACGAAGTAGGAATCCCGAAAATAGTGGCAATGGACCTAACTGTCCCAGAAAACGTAACAGAATGGAACCTTGAATACCTAAAGAACTTCGTAAAAAATGGACCTAAAAAATATCCAGGAGCAAACTACATAATAACCCCTGACGGCAAGAAGAAGAAAATAACAGACGAAACACAAGAACAAATACTTGAAGAACTTGCCCCAGAATACCAAGTAGAAAGGCATCTAATCGACGGAGACATATCAGTATTCAACAGACAACCTTCACTCCACAGAATGTCTGTCATGTGCCACAGACTAAGAGTATTACCTGGAAGATCATTCAGACTAAACCCTGCAACATGCAGCCCTTACAACGCAGACTTTGATGGAGATGAAATGAACCTGCACATACCACAAACTCCAGAAGCAATAGCAGAAGCACAAATACTCATGGAAGTGCAGACACAGCTAATCGGCCCAAAACACGGCCTAAACGCAATCGGGTGCATAGAAGACTCTGTAACAGGAAACTACCTGCTAACAAAAGAAATAGAACTGCCAAAAGATGAAGCAATACAACTACTTCTAAGCATAGGAATAGACAAATCAGAAAGATTCAAAAAATTCAAAAACACAGTATCTGGAAAAGAAATATTCAGCGCACTACTACCAGATGATTTCAGTTTCATAGGCAGATCAAAATCCTGCGAGAAATGCAAAAACTGCCTAAAAAAGAAATGCAAAAATGACTCATATGTATTCATCAAGAATGGAATCCTCGAAACAGGAATAATCGACAGCACATCCATAGGAGAAGGCAAAGGAAAACTACTAATCGACATAAAAAGACTCTACCATGAAGACGAAGCAGTAGATATATACGGTAAAATAGCAAAAATAGGAATAGCAGCCCTACTAAAAGTAGGATTCACAATAAGCACAGCAGACGCAGACCTGACAGAACAACTAAAAACAAAAATCAAAAATAACCTAAATGAAACAGAAGAGGAAGTACGAAAACTCATTGAGCAATACAAAAAAGGAAAGCTACAAGCATACTCAGGAAAAACCGTAGATGAAACACTAGAAATAATGATACTACAAAAACTAAACGAAACAAGAAACAGCGTAGGTAAATTCATCTCAGAAAGCACCCCCGCAGGAACAAACTGCACGCTAATAATGGCAAAATCCGGATCAAAATCAAACATCCTAAACCTAGCACAAACAGCAGCGATGGCAGGACAACAATCACTAAGAGGAAAAAGAATCGAAAAAGGATACAAAAACAGAACAATATCACTATTCAAACCAGGCGACATAGGACCAGCAGCAAGAGGATTCGTAAGACACAGCTACAAAACAGGATTGAACCCAGTAGAATTCTTCTTCCACGCAATGACAGGAAGAGACTCACTAATGGACACCGCGCTAAGAACACCAAAATCAGGATACCTATACAGAAGACTAGCAAACGCACTCCAAGACCTAAAAGTAGAATACGACTACACAGTAAGAGATGCAAACAAAACAATCATACAATTCAAATACGGAGACGACGGAATAGACGTCTCAAAATCAGACAATGGAACAATTGATGTAAAAAAACTAGTAAGCGAGGTACTTGGCGAGTAAAAATGGAAGAACTAATCAAAGAATACAAGGACAGAATCCCAGCAAAGCTTCTTGGAAACCTAAAAAAAGAAGCAGAAGAAAGAAAACTCACAAAACCCCAACTAAAAAAATCGCTAGAACTACTGGAAAAAAGATACAAAGACTCAAAAATAAACCCCGGAGAAGCAATTGGACTCATAACAGCACAAAGCTTCGGTGAACCAGCAACACAGATGACACTAAGAACATTCCACTTTGCAGGAGTCTCAGAAGCAAACATCACACTAGGACTACCAAGACTAATAGAAGTTTTTGATGCAAGAAAAGACATCAAGACACCACTAATGCAAGTATACCTAAAAACACCATACAACAAAGATGAAAAACAACTAGAAAAAATAATCGCATCAATCAAAGAAATCCCACTAGAAGAAATACTCTCAGAAATCTCACTAAACATAATCAAAAGAAACATAGAACTAAAACTCAACAAAAAAAGAATGAGCGAGATAGGAATAACCCAAGCAAATGTTATAAAAACACTAAAACAATCAGTAAAAGGATCCGATGTGACAGAAAAAGAAAATACAATCACAGTCACACCAAAAACAAAAGATGACAGCCTACCAGCAGCCTACGCGTTAAAAGAAAAACTCAGAACAATAATAGTCAAAGGAATAGCAGGCATAACCCAAGTAATGCCAGTAAAAAGAGACGACGAAATAGTGCTACTGGCCACAGGATCAGATTTAAAAACACTAATGGACATGGAAGAAGTAGACATAAACAGAACAACAACAAACAACATATCTGAAATCTCAAAAGTCCTAGGAATAGAAGCAGCAAGACAAGCAATAATAAACGAAGCATCAAAAGTCATCCAAGACCAAGGACTAGACATCGACATGAGACACATCATGTTCATGGCAGACCTAATGACAACAACAGGCACCGTAAAAGGAATAACAAGAAGCGGAATCACCGGAGAAAAAGAAAGCGTACTCGCAAGAGCATCATTTGAAACACCAATAAACCACATAACAAACGCAGCATTAATCGGAGAAGTAGACAAACTAAACTCAGTCGTAGAAAATGTAATGCTAAACCAACCAGTACCTCTCGGAACAGGATTACCAGACCTAATCACAAGCATAAAAAAGGTAAAATAAAATGGATGAACTAAAAAAAGCACTAAAAGAAAAGAACTTAGTTTTCGGAACAAAAGCAACACTAAGAAATCTAAGACAGGGAAAAGCAAAAAAAATAATAATCGCTTCAAACTGCCCAAAAGAAATAAGAGAAGAAATAAAACACAACGCAAAACTAAGCAAGGCAGAAGTCGCAGAACTAGAACTCCCTGACAGCGAAATAGGAATGATCTGCAAAAAGAGGTTTTCTGTTTCTGTATTAAGCTACTGAAAATGGTCATCTTCAGCATGGAAACAATAGGATACATCAACCTATTTGAAAAACTAACATACGCACATGTAAAAGACTGCTTCCCAGAAGACGGCAAACTAATATTCATTGTAGAACCTGGAGAAATAGGAAAAGCAGTCGGAAAGAACGGAGCAAATGTCAAATTACTAACTGAAAAATTCAAAAAACAAGTCAAGGTAGTGGAGTTCAACCATGACCCTGAAAAATTCCTGAAAACCCTACTATACCCAATAAAGCCAGAAGGAATAACCACAGAAGACGACAAAATAATAATAAAAACTCATGATATCAAAGAAAAAGGCCAAATATACGGGAGGGAAAGGACAAACCTCAAGAGAATACAAGAGTTTTTCTCCAAATATTTCCCCTACAAAATAGAACTCGAATAAATTAGAAATATTTATAAATAAAGGTCATATTTTAAGGTAAAAGCACTAAAAATGGCAAACAAACCAAGAGGATTAGGATCCGGGAAAAAACTTGCAGCGCGCAGGAAAAAATACAGACAACATAAAAGAGACTACAAGAAAAAAGTCCTAAACACAAAAGCAAAATCCGACCCACTAAAAGGAAGCTCACAAGCAAAAGCAATAGTTCTAGAAAAAGTACAACTAGAAGCAAAACAGCCAAACTCAGCAATGAGAAAATGCGTAAGAGTACAGCTAATCAAAAACGGCAAGAAAGTAACAGCTTTTGTCCCTGGTTACAACGCAATCAAAATGATAGACGAACACGACGAAGTAATGATAGAATGCATCGGCGGAAAAATGGGAAGAGCAAAAGGAGACATCCCCTGCGTCAGATGGCAAGTAATCAAAGTAAACGACCAATCACTAAACGCACTATGGAGAGGACTAAAGGAGAAAGGAAGAAGATGAGCCTAGCCAAAAAATTAATCGTAGGAAGCGGACTAATACTCATGGCAGGATGCGCCAAGACAGTCTTCGAGGGAACCATCGGAACCGACAAGGTAACACTTGAAAAGGGAGTTCCTATCATGAGCACAGGGTACCAATTAACAATCGAGAAACAAGGCGGCTGCAAATACGAATTGCTCGTACTTGGTGATAATTCAGGCAGAGTCTACCGTTCAAAGGGAGAGTGTAAGACCTACAGATATAACCTAGATGATTCTAAATCTCTCCAGTCTGCACAAAATCTTTACGATAAATACCTCTCAAAGATACAATCGGAGATTAACAAATGATAAAACTATTCGACCGCTGGGACACATCACAAATAAAAGTCCTAGACGAAGGACTGAAAAGATACATCAACCTAACACCAATAGTAGTCCCAAAAACAGGCGGAGAACACGCAAAAAAACAGTTCCACAAAAGCAAATACCACATCGTAGAAAGACTGCTAAACAAACTAATGATCCCGGGACAGAAAGGAAAGAAACACAAAAGAAACTCAGGACACTGCACAGGAAAAGGAACAGCAAAACTACAAATGATCGAAGAAACCTTCGAAATCATAGAAGAAAAAACAAAGAAAAACCCAATAGAAGTATTCGTAAGATCACTAGAAAACGCAGCACCAAGAGAAGAAATCACAACCATCGAATACGGAGGAGCAAGATATCCCAAAGCAGTAGAATGCGCACCACAAAGAAGAATAGACATAGCACTGAGAATGATGATACAAGGATCATACGCAAAAGCATTCAAATCAAAAATAAGCATGACAAAAGCACTAGCAGATGAAATAATTAAGGCATATAATCTGGATCAAACATCCAACGCAATATCAAAAAAACTAGAGCTAGAAAGACAAGCAGACGCATCCAGATAAAGATGAATTCTACAGTCAAGAAACCTTGAGATGCTGACCGGAACTGAACAAAACCTTTAAAAACAAGCCATAGTTGGTAGAATAAGAGGTTTTGACAATGCTAAGACAACCAATATGCGTATTCATGGGACATGTAGACCACGGAAAGACAGCGATAGCTGACAAAATAAGGCAAACAGCAGTCGTGAAACAAGAAGCAGGAGCAATAACCCAGATGATCAGCTCAAGCTCAATATCCTTACAAACCATAGAAAAAATATGCAAAGGAGTAATGCAAACAAAGAACCTCAAAGTACCAGGACTTCTATTCATAGACACACCAGGACACGCAGCATTCACACACCTAAGAAAAAGAGGCGGAGGGCTGGCAGACCTAGCAGTGCTTGTAATAGACGCAAACCAAGGAGTACAGGCACAAACCCTAGAATGCATAGAAATACTCAAACAATACAAGACACCGTTTGTTATAGCATTCAACAAAGTAGACATGATATCCGGATGGAAAACGCAAGGCATACCCATTGCAAAAAGCGTAGACTCACAAACAGAACGAACAAAAGCTCTTTTTGACACTAAACTATACGAACTCATAGGAAAGATGTACGAACTAGGATTTAACGCAGACAGATTCGACAACATCTCAGACTTCACAAAACAAATAGCAATAATACCCACATCAGCAACAACAGGAGAAGGAATACCAGAACTACTGATGATGCTAGTCGGCATGGCACAAAGATTCCTAGAAGAAAACCTAGAAATAAGCGAAGAATGCAAAGGAACAGTACTCGAAGTAAAAGATGTCAAAGGCATAGGCAAAACAATCGACGGAATAGTCTATGATGGAGTCCTGAAAGCAGGAGACACAATAGTTATCGGAGGACTGGATGAACCAATAGTTGCAAGAATCAAAGCGTTGCTGCTAGAAGAAAAAGGGAAATTAAAATCAGTAAAAGAAGTACACGCAGCAGCAGGCGTAAAAATAGACGCACCAGACGCAGACAAAGTCCTATCAGGAATGCCATTCAGAACAGCAGGAAAAGACCTGGAAAAAACAAAAGAAGAAGTACAACAAGAAGTGGACGAAGTAGTCATAGAAACCGATGAAGAAGGAGTAGTAATAAAAGCAGACTCACTAGGATCACTAGAAGCGCTATCCGGAATGCTAAGACAAGAAGGGATACAAGTCAAAAAAGCATCAGTAGGAGAAATAACAAAAAAAGACATAGCAGACGCATCATCAGACCCAGAAGAACCAAACAAAGTAATACTCGGATTCAACATAAAAGAAATAGAAACAGACGAAGTCAAGATTATAATAAGCCCAATCATCTACAAAATAATAGAAACCCTGAAAGCATGGAAAGAAGCAGAAAAAAAGAGACAAGAAAAAGAAGAACTAGAGAAACTGACAAAACCAGCCAAAATACGAATCCTACAAGGATGCATCTTCAGACAAAACAACCCCGCAGTAGTCGGAGTAGAAATCCTGGGTGGGAAGCTAAGAAAAGATGTTGAACTGATTAAAATGGACGGCTCCAACGCAGGATACATCAAAGGAATGCAGCTCAACCAAAAAGAAGTAGACGAAGCAAAAAGAGGAGACCAAGTAGCAATCTCACTACCAGGAATAACAGCCGGAAGACAAATCAAAGAAGAAGATGTTTTGATTGTTGATGTGCCTGAAAGAGATTTCAAAGCTCTAAAATTAAGTAAGAAATTCCTAACAGAAGAAGACATAGAGCTATTGAAAGAATTCGCTGAACTAAAAAGAAAAGAGAACCCAGTCTGGGGAATCTAGATCTTTCTCGCCGTAAGCAAGTACTCATAAATCGGAAGAGCACTTGTGTTAATACCATAAAGCCTCTTCAAGTCTATAATCTCCGCAGAAGTATCAAGATCAACTCTCTCATACGAATAACTCCTGAAACCAGCATCAACAATCTCATTTCCTATGCTAATAGGACTATGGAAACACTGCCACCCAGACGTGTCATTCAACCTAAACTGCTTCTTGTCAAACTTAAGATATCCTGCTAAAGTCTTTGCATACCTCTCAGCGCTGTCATAAGAGCACAAGAACGCAACAAAAAAACCGAATGGCTTCAAAACCCTGAACGCCTCCTTGAACATCAAGCCCACATTTTTCCTCTCAATAGGCAATATCGAATTCACTGAAACAACACTGTCAAAACTGCCAGTCTCAAAAGGAAGATGGGTTGAATCAGCCAGAACATACTCCAAGCTCGGATGCACGAAATTCTTTTCTGCCACATCAAGCATCTCCCTGCAAAAATCACTCGCGACGACATGCTTGCCTGCAGCAACCAAGTCCTCATTCAAATAAGCAGCAGAACCAGTGCCCATATTAAGTATCCTTTCTCCCTTAACCTCATCAAGAACCTGCTTTCTCCTCTCAGGAAACCTTGTCAAAGAGAACACCTTTGTATCATAGTCTTCTGCGAACTTTGCCCAAACAATTGATTCATCGAACATAAAACCAGAACATAAATATGATACTATAAAAATCTTTCTCACATACCAATCTTTCTGCAGACAATATCGATCCAAGGATTAGTTGCATAAGAATCATGCTTCTTTATAGACATAGAGTCCACAACCTCAAAACCAGTTGCATGCAGCAGTCCCTCAATCTCATCCTGCTGAAAAAATGACCAGAATTTCTGCACACCGCCATACCTCGCATCAGGAGTCATACTTTCGCCGTCTCCACGCTTGACAGAGACATACATAATGCCCTTATCAGATAATATCCTATAGCATCCCCGCAAAGCAGAAAACATACAGGATTTCGGGACATGCACCATGGAAGCAAGAGCGCATATACCATCAAAAGTATCCGGCGCAAACTCAAGATTGGTTATATCCATTAATTTGAATTCAGCCTCAGGCACATCTCTCCTCGCAATACCCAGCAAGCCGGATGACAAGTCAATGCCAACAACCCTATGCCCCTTATCAAGGAACCTCCTCGCATCCCTACCAGCCCCGCAGCCCAAATCAAGAACATAAGAACACGGCTTAAGATAATCAAGAAATTTCTCAAGACCCTCAGGACGCAAATCTGCCGTTTTATTCGCATATTCAGAAGCAGTTTGGTTGTAGCTCTCTATCGTAATCTTAATCTTATTATCTGCCACGCAACCTAGTAATAATACTGCGTTTATATATCTTGCGCAAAAATATTCCCGAGCATCACAAACTATTTATACCTACAAGCTACTGAAATCCTAAAATGGCAAAAAAAGTAATCGTATACAGCACACCCTCATGCCCATACTGCGTGATGGCAGAAGACTTCCTGAAAGAACACAAAATAAAATTCGAACATATTGATGTCAGCAAAGACCAAGAAAAAGCAAAAGAAATGGTAGAGAAATCAGGACAGATGGGAGTGCCAGTAATAGAAGTCGGCGAAGAAATCATAATCGGGTTCGATCAAGAAAAACTAAAAAAAGCACTAAACCTTTGATTTTTTTATTTCTTTTAATAATTTTGTAGACTCAAAAATAACGAACACCAAAGCAGAAGCTCCGAAGATTGCTAACACTTCTAGAAAAGTCAAAGGCACCAACCCGAACGGTATGTTCAAAGGCGAATAAACCACTGTGAAATGCAAAGCAAGAGCCAAAAACACTGCTCCCAACAACCACTTATTCTCAAAAGGACTAACCTTAAACACACTCTTATCAGTCCTAGCAGCAAAGGCAATAAACATCTCAACAACAATAGCAGCAGTAAGAGTAAGAGTCCTAGCACGCTCAATACTACCAGTCTTCAAACCCACCAAAAAAGTAACTAT
This sequence comes from archaeon, assembly GCA_043797705.1. Classification (GTDB taxonomy): domain Archaea; phylum Nanobdellota; class Nanobdellia; order SCGC-AAA011-G17; family GW2011-AR17; genus JAZDPJ01. The sequence goes on along the minus strand of JAZDPJ010000002.1, from coordinate 82,064 downwards.
CGAGATTACAAAAGCAAGGATAGTTGCTATTACCAAGAAACCCCAAACACCCTTAAGAATACCTTCTTTAGGAGGCCTAGGCTTTCGAGACATGATATCCCTCTCAGGAGGATCAACACCCAAAGCCAACGCAGGAAAACTATCAGTAACAAAATTAATCCACAAAATATGAATAGGCAACAAAGGCAAAGGAAGACCAAAAAAAATAGCAGTCAAAACCAAAGCAATCTCATCAAAATTAGCAGACAACTGAAACTTGATGAACTTCTTAATATTATCATAAATACCCCTGCCTTCTTTCACAGCACTAACAATACTAGCAAAATTATCATCAACAAGAACAATATCAGCAACCTCCTTACTAACATCAGTACCCTTGATATTCATAGCCACACCAACATCAGCCTTCTTCAAAGCAGGAGCATCATTCACACCATCACCAGTCATAGCAACAACCTCACCATTCTCCTGCAATGCGTTCAAAATCCTGACCTTATGCTCAGAAGTAGTCCTGCAAAAAATAGAAACCTCCTTAACAACCTTCTTCAACTTATCATCACTCAACTTATCAATCTCATCACCAACCAAAGCCCCACTATCAATACCAATACCCTTTGCAACTGCCAGGGCGGTTAATTTTTGATCTCCAGTAATAATAATAGGCCTTATACCAGCGAGCCTACAAAGCTTAATTGCATCCTTAACCTCTGATCTAGGAGGATCAATCATACCAATCAAACCAAGAAACGCAAGATCCTTCTCAGACTTACCAGAAGCAACAGCCAAAACCCTCAAAGCCCTATCAGCCATATCCTCATTAACCTTCATAATCTTCTCAACATCCCTCTTAATCAATCTTCTCTTCTTACCATCAATAATGATAAAATTACACATACTGAGAACCTTCTCCAAAGCACCCTTAACATAAATAACACCAACATGCCTAGTCAACATATACTTCTTCTCAGAACTAAAGGGCACCTCATCCAAACGATTCTCATCTCGCTTCACATCAGCCTTCTCAGCAGCAACCAACAAAGCAATCTCAGTGGGATCACCAACCTTCAAAGTAGCATTATTACAAGAAGAAGAAGCACGCAAAAGAAGCTCAATATTCTTTGCACTTACCTTTCGGCCATTAACGAGAAAATCTCCTTTAGTCTTATAACCAGAACCAGTAACCTTTATCAGTTTATCATTAGCAAAAATGTCAGTAACAGTCATCTCATTCTTAGTTATAGTGCCCGTCTTATCAGAACAAATAACAGTAACACTACCAAGAGTCTCCACAGACTTCAACCTCTTAATAATAGCCTTACGCTTAATCATACGCCTCACACCAAGAGCAAGACAAATAGTGACAACAGCAGGCAAACCTACAGGAATCGCAGACACAGCAAGACTAATAGTCTGCATGAAAACATCATAAAAAAGAAGATTCCTAAATAACCCAACAGGTATAATAATCGCCGCAGCCACGATAGAGAAAATAGTAATCCACTTTCCAAGCTCTTTCAATCTATTTTGCAAAGGGGTAGGAGCATCCACAGTCTCTTTTACTAATTTAGCAATCTTACCTATCTCAGTATACTCATTAGTCGCAATAACAACAGCCTTAGCACGGCCATCAACAGCAATCGTACCAGCAAAAACCATATTAACTCTATCAGCCAAAGGAGTCTTAGGAGGCAAAACATTCACTGTCTTATTCACAGGCTCAGACTCACCAGTGAGAACAGCCTCATTAGTCTTAAGATTAAGATTCCAAATCAATCTAGCATCAGCAGGAATCTTATCACCTGCATTAATAACAATGATATCACCAGGAACAAGCTCAACAGCATCAACCTCCTGCTCCATACCATTCCGAATAACCCTCGTCCTAACTGTCTCAAACTTCTTCAAAAGCTCTATAGCTTTCTCTGCCTTGTACTCCTGCACAAACCCGAAAGCCGCGTTAAGCAAAATGATAGCACCAATAACAATTGCATTAGTGGTCTCATGCACAACCGCAGAAAGAATAACCGCAGCAATCAAAACATAAATAATAGGATCCGTAAATTGTGAAAGAAGAATCCTAAAAGCATTAATACTATCCTTCTTCTTAATCTCATTCCGACCATACTTCTTGAAACGATTAGCAATCTCACTAGACTTAAGACCCTTCTCAGAAGTCTTCAGATTCTTCATAACCTCTTTTACACTATAACTGTGCATACACTACATAAAGGAATGGTTCACTTAAATAGTTTTTCAGTTGGAAATATTTAAATATCACTAAAGCAATTGAATAAGATAATGATTAAAAAATTAAACGCAACACCGATCATAGTATCAACAATAATTGTCCTAGGAATCTTAACCGGAATCTGGCTTCTAAGCTCAATGTTCGGAGGAAGCCTAACTGGCGAGACAATACAATCAGTAGGGGACGCAGAAATGACAGTAATGCCTGATGAAGCAGTAGTATACCTCAATGTAGAAACCAAAGCAGACTCAGCAGACCAAGCAAAAAACGAGAACACAAAAATCATGGATGCAGTTCTTAAAAATCTAGACACAATAGGCATAGGAAAAGGAGACATAGAAACACAAAACTTCAACATCTACGAAGACTTTGACTGGAAAGAAGGAGAAAGAACATCAAAAGGATTCGTAGCATCCAACAACATCAAAGTAAGCACAGAAAACTTTGAAATCATAGGAAAAATAATAGACGCAGGAGCAGACGAAGGAGCATTGATTAGTTCTATTAACTTTGAACTATCAAACAAACAAGAAAACGAATACAAAGCAATGGTACTAGCACAAGCATCACAAGACGCAAAAATGAAAGCAGAATCAATAACCTCCGGACTAGGAAAAGAACTAGGAGACCTAGTCAGCGTATCATCATCAGACTTCGGCTGGACACCCTACCCAATATACAGAGGAATAGGGCTAGCAGTCATGGAAGATGTAGCAGAAGCAAAAGTAGCAACAACAAACATAGAACCACAAACACTAGACATAACAGCAACAGTAACAGTAGTATACGAGATAAAATAAGTAATTTTATAAAGAATTCCTGAATTAGATTAGCTAATGGACCTGTAGCGCAGACTGGATAGCGCGACTGCCTCCTAAGCAGTAGGTCGTGGGTTCAAATCCCATCAGGTCCGCTAAACTTCTAAAACCAAAAGAATAAAAATAACAAACACTATAATAATAGCATGCTGAAAAAACATAGAGAGGTAATCATAGTAGACCAAACCGGCAAAGCACTGGTAAAACTATTGTCCCCGCTCAGGACAGAGTTCCACCTCAAAGATGTCTTACAAGTAATAATCGGAGCATCAATACTAGCAATACCTGTTGGGTTCACAGAAGAGTCCTGGAAGCTAGCAGAAACACTACCCCTCGCAAATGTCCTCGGATTCGTAGCATTATCCATCTTATTCATATCAATATTCGTATATTACAACTACCACAAAGAAAAAATCAAAGAAACATGGGAAGGATACTTCAAAAGAACAGCACTAACCTATGTGCTGTCATTCATAGTAGTAGCGATTATTTTGACACTCATACAAAAAACACCATGGGCAACAGACAGCCTGCTCGCATTAAAAAGAGTAGCACTAGTAACATTCCCAGCATCAATGAGCGCAGCAGTAGCAGACACAATCCACTAAGTATTTATACAAAAAAAGACCTCCTGATAGGATATGGACTATTTTTCACACGGAATCTGAAGCTATATACTTTTTCACTGGATAAAAAAACCATGGAAAGCAGTAGCTTTCGGGCTTCTACCAGACACAGCATCCTGGGCAGTCTATATGTTCTACAACCTGCTATTCATACGAGAATTCGGAGAGCCACACCTAACGAATATGCCGGAATGGGTGTTCACACTATACAATGTAAGCCACAGCCTAATACTCGCAGCAATAGCAATAATACTTATCAGCCTATACCTAAAAAAAATACATTGGTACATGCTAGCCTGGCCAGTAGCAATAACAATGGATCTCTTCACCCACACAAGAGAATTCCTCCCAACACCATTCCTCTGGCCAATATCAGAATGGAAATTCCCCGGAACGAGCTGGGGAAACGGATACTTCATGCTAATAAACATAACAGTAATGGCAATAGCATTCATCTACATATACAAGAAAAAAAAGAAATAAGTTTTAATTATACTTTTTAAAAATACCCTCCAAACTCATAAACTCATCAGCATTACCATCACGAATATATCTCTCTATACAGCCTACACGATCGGTTATAACCTTCTCAGCATTTTTTCTTAATATCGCACTAAGAGCATCAACCTCACTGAACAACACCCTCGCATCATCCACAGCAACAAGATCAAGCCTCTTTGCCTCAATACGTTTCTCAAATAGTTCCTCAGCCGAATTTGTCACTAAATTATCCAGACAATACACCTCACCAATAATTGACGGAAAATTCTCATAACCAACAATATCCTTCCCATTTTTCCAAAAACCCTCAAGAGTCAAAAGATTTATGTCCTTCATATTTTGCACAGGAATATACATCCTATTAAGATAACTCAAAACAATCTGAGACTTATTATCCGCACCACCAATAATAACAGCAGAACCAGTATCCTTCTTAGTCTTGCCACCACTCCAAGGAGCACCAGTAATCCCAAAATCATGCCTCACCGGAAGCTCCAATATAGAAGACAAAGTATTTATCGCCAAAGCCATACCCGCACTAGGCCCCCCACTCATATACTGCGCTGTAAGGAACTGATGATGAAAATGCCTGTTCTTCAAATAAGTACCAATAACACGTTTTACATCCTTCTCAAGAAACAAAGAATCCAAATAATTCAACACAAGTGTCAAAGCCTCCTTAGCTGACTGCTTCACCATCTCAACAGCAGCATTCAATTCTGCGGCCTGCGGAGCATTAACAGGAACAGCCCCTGTAACAACAGTCTTCTCATTCAAGTTATCCCCATCATAAATAATAGACGACCTTATAGGCACCAACAAACCACTTGTATCAGATGCCCCAGCACCAATCACCATACCCACCTGAGGCTCTGAAGAAAGCTGACTCTCAAGATAATCATCCAAACTAATCTTACCCTTCAACCTAGGCGCCTGCATCCTATCATTATGCGCCCTATCCAGATGAGCAATAGTTATCGGGTAGTCATTTTTTTCAACTGCCTCCCTAACCTTCACCATTAACACATCCTTATTATTAATAAGAAAAGAAATATCCCTCCTCGCATCATTCACAAAACCCGACGAAAAACCAAGACTCTCAACAATCCCTATCAAAGCCTTATAATTAGAAATTATAAAATCATCAAGACCCCTCTCTTCAGTTTTAGAAGCAAACTTAATAATCTCACGCTCCTCATTCTTAAAATTAACAATAGTCTCAAAAAACGCACTATAATCAGCAGGCGTAGAACAAATCTTCCTAGCAATAGAATAAACCCTCTGCTCACTTATCTCAGGTGAAACAACCTCCCCTTTCAAATAATTACCCAACAACTTATAGATATCACGCTCAGTAAGCTTTCCAGTTATTGTCATCACCCTCAACCTACCCGACCTTTTAGCCGCCTCTGCAAGACGCTCAGGATTATTCGTTGTCAATGCAAAAAATACCCCCTTAATCTCATTCTCACCAGAAATAGCATTAAGAAGCTTATTCGGAATCCTATCCTGTATCGAATTACCCTGACGCTCCATAGCAATAGTATCCCCCTCATCAACAAAGTACACACTCGGAGCACACATCTTCGCTATGTCAATCGACTCAGCCAATTTCCTAACAGGCCCGTCTATAGGATCCCTATCATCCTGCAAATCCTCAATACTAAGAGTTATATCCGCAATATCCTTGTTACGTGAAAGATAAGCCCTTGCAAGAAATGTTTTTCCAGATCCAGGAGGCCCAGCCAATATAACTCCTTTTTCTGTTGATAAGTTATGAATAAGACGCTGATTTGCCGAACGCTGGAATTCTTCCTTAATATCCCCAACATAATCACCCCACTCAACATTCCTCACCATTTTATTATACGTCTTTTTGAACATTTCAGGATAAAGATTTCTCGCAACATTCACAAACGCCCGCCGCACAAGAACCCCATCATCCAAGTATTCATTCAGCAACTGTTTCTTCTCCTCAATAATAGACGCCAAAAGCTTCCGCACATACGCAGGCGTCAAATCCAAATCACGATACTCAAATATCTGCAACACCTTATTTGCAAGATCCTTACGTTCAACATCCCCCGGCATCTCAACATCCTGCTGTTTCACCTCTATCTTGATAAGCTCCTCGATAGTTTCAGGATTCTTCCAATAGTCGCTCATATCAATGATCCTTCCCTTCTCCTGAAAACGTCTAAAAATATCCTCATGAAACTCTTCACCCCTCCTAGTCAATGCAACAACCATACAATTCCGTTCACCCTTTTCTATCTCATCCATAATTATGTTAAATGTAGACACCAAAGTATCTTCCTGCACTTGCGCACTACGGCTCTCATGGACACGCAATAAAGCATGCGCCTCCTCCAACACCCTTATACTAATAGCTCCCTTTGACCCAAATGAAGTCATCATCTTGTTACCAGTCTCACCATACCACATTGTCTGAACATTATTCGGATTAATCTGGTCCTTATCAATAGACATTCCAAACTCTTTTTTCTCTTCCTTTAACACCTCTGCTGTCTCTTCTTTGTAAAAATCCTTAAGTATCGGAATCGTAGAAAAAAACTTTAACTTCTTCCTACGCTTTTCCTTCCCAATACGCTCAGCAGCCTCAGGGGCAACTGCAGCCAAATCAATCCTAGCCATGATAGGATGCCTCTCAATAATCCCCTCAAGGTCCTCATCCACCTTATACTTTATCTCCAACTCCTGATTAAACAATGCACGCTCAATTGCCCTATTAACAGTCTTTGTTTTCCCAGAACCAGTCGGTCCAAGAAAAAGATAAAAAGGAGCCTTAGGAGCTCTTTCCTCAAGAAGAAGATTCTGATGATGCCTCCTGTGACCTATCGCAAACTCTTCTATCAATTCTGGAGGGATAAAAACATCATCTGTCTCCTTGTCAAGTAAATGAATAAGATAAGTCCGATCATTTGAAGTTATCTCCTCATCAAATATCCTATGCAATGCCTTTGTAGGATCCTTCTCCCCAGTAATCTTATACCTCTCCGAAGGGTTTTTAAAAATCTCCGGGTTTGCAAGATGCAAGATCTCCCTCTTATCCACCTTCTTATCCTTACCAAACAATAAGTCCCGCATACTATCAAGATTAGTTTTTGTAGGCTTTATCACTGAAGGAGCATACTTTCTCAAAGACTGCAGAATAAACTTTTTATGGTCCATAGACCAAGAATCAGCTAACTCATCCAATAAAAGTTTCCTATCTTTCTCTAATATTACAGTAATTGGCTCTTGAGTCTTGTGAATGGGCATGATTATTTCAATGATCCGGGGTTATATGTAGGAATTGGGCTGGCTGAATCTGGAACTACCCAGACAGTACTACCAGCTTTTTCTTGAATTGTCTTGTATTTCACTAAAGCTCTGAATATGTCTTGTACATGTTTTTTCTCCTCAGGAGTCTGCGGATTCAATGCCTTCTCAAGGATATAATATTTATTTGCATCAGCTTTCGCCAATATCTTTATTTTATTAGCATCAGCCTCAGCCAAAATCTCTATCTTATTCGCATCAGCTTTCGCCAATACCTCTATTGTTTTCCTCTCCACCTCTGCCGCAGCATTTTTCCCTTCTGCAATAGCCCGCAAGGTTTGTTTTTCCGCATTAGCCTTCACAACATCAGGCATATAGCTAGTATTAGAAAAATTGAAACCGTTGAATTTTATTCCAAATCTCTTAGAGATATCAGAATCAAGTAAATCCTGAAAGATCTTATCTTCAACCTTACCCCTGTTATGAATCAGATCCTCCTGCTCTGTTTTTTGGATATTGGTGCCTATTATAGAGTCAAGTTTTTTCTGGAGCATACCCCTAGGAGTCATAGAAAATTTTGTTACCCCCCGCATCATCTCGGTCTCTTCAAATGTTCTCATTTCTGCCTTAACATTCTCTATAGCGTATTGACGCAAATCCGTTATCTCATAATATGTTACCGCCGCCGCCATAGTAACCTCATCCCTTGCGATAACCTCATGCATATCAGTCTTTCCATCCAAAAATAATACTTGATTCGCCAGAGCATATTGCTCTCTATCATTCTCATACGTTGAAAGTAAAGGTATCCGCATATGCCATCCTGACTCTGTGATAGCAACCCTCTCACCATCAGCCTGCGTAATTACAACACCATAATTAGTCTTTACTTGATACACCCATTTTGCATACAAATTAAATAACCCAAAGACATTACCAAATAGGACACTACATATCAATCCAGCTCTCAAACCTTTCTTTGTAATCCTACCTGCTGAAAATAGCATCTTTTCCAGCTTAGAACCCTCTTTTTGCGCTTCGTCCACTTTTATCAGATATGGTAATTAGATGCAATTTAAAAAGATTTTGTAAAAAAACAGAATCTTATTTATATACCCCCACTATCTCTATAGATATGTTTGAAAGAATAATACTCTGGTGCGAATTTCCACACAAAGTAGACTGGAAAAAACTAGACAAACTACTGAAAGAAATCAACTACAAACCAGAGATCTATGTTGCCTGCACAAGCTATTCTAATTATAACTGGTGGGTAAGGGAAATAAAGAAAGCATGCAAAAACATTTCAGAAGTGAATGCGTGGCCAGTGCTCACAAAAGCTGAAGGATACTGGTTCTCAGGATTCACAAGCAGATACTGCATAGACAGATTATTGGAGTTCAAAAAAACAAAACTCAAAATAGACTTAGAACCCCCTCTACCAAAATACAAATACTCCAACCTAGGAGTTCTCAAATACATACTCGGAATAGCATTCAAGAAAGGAAAAAACAGCAAGTATCTATTAAAAACAATAAAAGAAATATCACAAAATAACGATGTACTAATAAACGAGTTCCCACTACCAAAGTTTATGTTGAAAAACTGGGGCTGCTATTATCCTACACACAACAAAAACATAATGTGCTACACATCACTATTACACTTCAGAAGTCTGCTAAGATGGTGGAACTTCCGCATAGCCCTAAAAAGAAAAGCAAAAATGTGCTCAGTAGGACTCATACACTCCGGAATATTCGGAAACGAACCCCACTATAACAACACAAAAGAATTAGCAACAGACATGAAATACGCACAATCAAAAGGATTCAAAAACATAGCAGTGTATTCTATCGACGCAATAATGAAAAGAAAAAACCCTAACGCATGGCTTTCAATCCTAAAGGATTCTTCTTAAGATCAATCAACAGCTTAGCCATCTGCCCAGCACCATCAAACTCAATATCCAACTTGTCCATCCTTCTCTGCAAATCAGGCAAATTCCTCAAAAACTTCCTCAACTGCCTCTCAAACTCCCTCTGATTAGTATTAGTTCCAACAATAGCAACCTTACGAATACTATAAGCATTCATCAACTGCTCAACATGATTCTCAACAGGAAAAACAAGCAAAGGCTTCTTGAAAGCGAGAGCCTCAGTAAGCATCTTCTGACCACCAAGAGTAATAACTCCCTTAGAAACCTTCAAGTAATCCAAGAAGCTATCACTAAAACGAATATGCCTAAAATTCTTGCTTGACTTCAACTGCTGACTAGAACCAAAAACAAGAAAATCCTCATCAAACCTATGAGCAGCCCTCTGCAAATTCCTAGCAAGCTTCAAACCAAAATCAGAACCCCCAAGCATAACAACAACAGGAGCCCTCCTCAAACCCCACTTCTTCATCAACTTCTTACTATCAGGCAAATCAGAAGGCATCTTCCTAACAACAGGATTCACATAATGATACAAAACACTCTGCCCCTTCACACCAAACAAAGTAGGGATAACAACAAAATCCGCCCTGTCATACAAACTCTCAAAATACTTAGCCTCCAACCAACACTTCTTGCTCAGCTTATTCTTCTTCGAATACTCCTTCCTAGTCTTAGGATCATAACCAAAAACCATAATACACTTTCTGCCAGTAATCTTAGCAGCAGTAATACCCGCAGGCTCAAAATCAGAAACAATCAAATCAGGATTAAACTTCTTAATCTGCTTCCTCATACTAATAGCAGTAGAAATCCAAAAAAAAGGAAGAACCATATTATTGAAAATAAAAGGAATAACCTTGAACTTCATAGCCACATCCTTAATATTATAACCACGAATCTTAAAAACCGGAAACTTACCCTTAAAATACTCATAAGAATTCTGATAAGCAGCAATCATAATCTTAGTCTTAGGCTCCCTCTTCAACAAAGCCTCAATATGGGCATGCTCCCTAGTAGCATCCCCATACCCAACACCAGTAACAAAAAAAAGCACTCTCATCTTATCTTATAAAACCTCTCAGCATACCTGCAACCCTCCCTATAACCATACAACATCGAACGAACATGCACCGGCAGCCACAACGCATACATGTACTGCCATTGGCTCTTGAAAAAGCGAATATATTCAAGCTTCTTCTTGAAATAAGGAGTAATATCCATATAAAGGAACGGCTGCTGCTCTTTCATCAAATTCCAAACCTCATAAGCAAAAACATGATAACCCCTTTTTGAAGCGTCCACAGCCTCCAAAACCGCAGCATGAACAGCCTGATGATCCGGATGAGGATCCTGCGCAGAAGGGATATAAATTTTTTCAGGGTTATACTTCTTAATAATTGTAACAACCCTAGCAATACCATTCTTAGAAATATCCTCAGTAACCTTAGTATCACGCATACCCAAAAACATAGTCTCCTTTATCCCAAGAAAACTACTTGCCTTATCAGTCTCCTTAAGCCTGTTCTTCTTAACTATCCTCTCCTGAAAATGAGGATGAGAAGATTCACCATAACTGAAAACAACCTTGATTACATTTTTTCCTTCTTTCACATACTTAGCAATAGTACCCGCCATCCCAACGGCCTCATCGTCCGCTACGAATGGGCACAAAAAACTAAAATATTGCCGCCCATATACCCCTCACCCCCTTGCGCCCTCTAATAGAGCTATTCTTTCTGAGATAGTCGATTTTGGTTTTAGATGTTTGTATTCTTGCCATACTTGATACCTTGTCTTTATTCTCATATTTGAAAAGCCAATTAAATCTATCCATCTATTTAAATTAATTGGGCCGTCTAAGTTTATAAAATTTGTTGTGTACTTAAAACCGCGTTTATCATTTCTTAAATAATTATACTTAACATTTAAAGTAAATCCCATTATATGTAAGCTTGTCTCCAAATCCTTAACTAATGACTCTGAAGCAAATTGTGCACAAATCCTTGGGTAATAATTCAAACCCGCTTTTTTCCGTTTAGTAAATATCAAAGTAAAATCCGTATCAGCTATACCCCTTATACACCTCTTTAAATGACATCTATTAGATTTGATAATCTCCGGTATGCAAACAGTCTTAGCTTTTGGTGAACATATACCTAACGAATGTAAAAAGATTCTAAATGGTTCAGATTGAAATTGCAATATCAACGCACCGTTCTTTGCCAAAAAGGGTTTAGACTTTATTTTTAAACATCTAAATACCAAGCTTGGTAAATAATCTTCCATATAGAACTTATCTTCAATTTTATTACCTGAAATTTGAATCCTATAATCATTCCGATTGCGTACCCTACTGATGCAACCATCCCCAATAATAATCCCTATAAGTTCTGCCATATCTCCATTAATGAAAAATTCTTTAGCAAGCTTATACTTATATCCCTTCTTACATTTTATTGAATCAAATTTACCCCTCCCTTCTAGATTCCTACTTTTAGAAATGAAAAATTCTTTTCCACAATTTAAACATACTTTCCTAATGGAGTTCTTATTCCAAGGGATACTTCCTTTTTTAAAACGTCCATTACTTATTTTCATCAAATTTTATAATAAATGATAAGTTATAAAGCTAAGGATGCGATTTTAACAACTTACAGTAATTAACTAAAAATTCCGTAAAAAAACTATTTTTTCCTGAAAGAAGACTCGCCACTAGCATATGCCTTCATAATACCCTTAGCAGTATATTTATTAAGAGACTTATGATTTGGAATAACAGCAATAATCTTACCTTCCTTAAGAACAACAGTGCCCTCCTTCCTCCCAGGTTCAAGAGTATAACCGCAATCTCTAGCAAGGCTCACCAACTCCTTACTCTTCGTGTAAACAGTACCTCCCTTCAAAAGTTTAGCAGCAGGATTATCATTAACCCTCTCCTCCAAACCAGAAGCAAAAATAATACCAGAAACCAAAGCAACAACAAAACCAAAAATAGACAAAGAACCGCTACCAGCAACACCAACAACAGCACCAGTCATAGGAGCCTGAGAACCAAAAATGAACAAAGAAGCAAAAATGAACAACACAGACGCCGTCACAATCTTGAAAGTTCTCATAATAAAAAATATATAATTAGCTGCTATATAAACATTTCCCGAACATAAACAAATTTAAATACCTGTTTATACACATAAAATACCATGACAAAAACAATATTCAAATCAAAAACCTTCTGGATAAACATACTAGCAGGAATAGCAATAGCAATCCCAGGACTAGGACTGCCACTCAGCCAAAAAATGCAAATATGGATACTCGCAGGAGTCAACATACTACTAAGAGCAATAACAAGCGAAGCAATAGAAATAAGCAAGAAGACGAAACCGTTAAAAACCAAAAATAAATAGGATAAACATATGGCATGGAACCGCGACAAACTATTCGTAATATCACTAATATCAGTCATAGTATTCCTACTCGTAGAGCTAACGATAAGAATCTACAACCTATACAAAGAACTGCCACTAGTGGATGTGCCAAGCCACCTATTCGCAGGAATAGCACTCGGAATAGGAATCTACTGGATACTAAACATAGAACACATACCCAAAAGACAAGGACTCACAATGACATTCACACTCGCAGGAGCACTAATCTGGGAAGTACTCGAAACACTAGAAGAGCTAGTCGTAGAAAACCCTCCATACCTCCAAGACATATTCTTCTGGGACGGATTCTTCGATATAGTAGTCACAGTACTAGGAGGATCACTAGGCCTACTGATACTCTACTTGATAAGCAAAAAAACCAAAATACTACACCCAGCCAAATGCAAAAACTGCGGACTTTAGAAAAGCTTATAAGTAAAAAGTGCAAAAAATACTTGTAATACCGCGCCGGTAGTACAGTGGTTAGTATCTCGGCCTTCCAAGCCGATGACCTGGGTTCAAATCCCAGCCGGCGCATATTCTAAAACAAAAAACCTGCATTCAATAAAATAGCTACTGCAACCCACAACAAGTAAGGAACCAACATCCAAGCAGCTCTCTTATCTATCTTATAACTTACCTTAATCATCCAAAAAATTGTCATCCAAAGAATCACTATCTCAAGCAATGCTAAAAGAGGATTTAAAAGTCCAAAGAAAAGAAAACTCCATAATGCATTCAAAATCAGATTAGTTCCATAAGCCCATGCAACTTTTTTCTTCTCTTTCTTTTTAGCTTTTGTCCAAGAAAGATACAAGGCTCCGGCAATAAGAATGTAAAGAGTTGTCCACACAGGTCCAAAAACATAATTTGGCGGTGTGAAACTCGGTTTATTATCAAGATACCATTGCGTATTTACACTATCCTTCATTGCCAGAGTTCCTAAAAACCCCGTAAGAAATACTACGAGCAAACTCACTACTAGCACTTTCCAAGTTATATTCATAGCATTACTTAATACTAGAAAACTAATAAACTTAATTGTTTTGTATATAAACCGGAACAACTACCCCTCAAAACTTATAAACGAAACCGAGGGTTCCGGATTATTCAGGTTACAAAAATCAAGTAGGGGATTTGAAGCGAGATTGAAAGTATCCAGCCGGCGCATAGAACATTCTTGGCATATTACAGGGATTACAACTTTCATACAAGTTGTTTATAATAAATGGTTTCTTGGGAGAACTATACAAAAATGGAAAAGAAAGACCCTTACAAAAGCCAAGAAAATTTGCAATTTAATTGATAAATGTCACGAATTTCTAGAAGACAAATATAAACTAAAGTTCTTTTGAAGCTAGAACCGTCTGATACACATTTCGAAAGTCTACATTTTAACTGATTTTTGCAGACACCCAAATCTTATAAACAGAACACTCAGAGCCATACTGGTTACAAAATTCGATAGGTGTTTGAAGCCAGAAACAATCTACACAACTGGTGCAGTTCCACCGCAGCATACAGAGAAAAAAAGAAATGGGAAAGACTTATAAATGATTACCGCAAAAACAAGGAAATATGGTGCCTGACACAAAAGACAGCGACTTTGAAAGAATAAGATGGGACAGCATACCATCCAAACTGAGAGGAAATGTAGTCACGCTCGATGAACTCATGGAATCCTTCCCAGAGAACAGCATGTTCTACAAAGTGAGAGCCGGAAAGACAGTAAAACCCAACAGAGACCTGCATGGTTATACAGAATATGTCCGGAGCCATAAAAATTACAGCTACTTCCTAGAGCAAAAGCTCGCCTATGAATGCGGAGAATGCAAGAAGATAGTCATCGGTCCACCAGACTTCAAGGATGAGGACTCAATAAGCAACGGTACACTATCCGGAAGAAGAGGATACGACATCATATGCACCAACTGCCATAGCACCATGTGCGACTACACATATGAATCGAGCTGAACTCTCACAAGAAAATATAAAAACCAAAGAATACACTTCATTCACAATGGAAAAGAAGTTCTACTACATGCTCGCGCCGATAGAGGGCATGACCGACTCAAGCTTCAGAACCCTCTGCCACGGAGCAGACCTAACATTCACAGAACTGATCAGCCTGGAAGCGCTGGCAAAAAACAACGAATCCGCCATGACAAGAGCAAAGCTCCACGACAGCACACCAACAGCAATACAAATCATAGGACAAAAGGAGCAATCGCTCAGCAAATACCTATCAAGATTCTCACCAGAAAAAGGATTTAAAGGATTCAACCTGAACCTAGGATGCCCTGACCCAAGATTCATAAAAGAAGGCCTCGGCTGCGCAATGATCAAAAGAGTAACAAAAATAAAAAGAATGGTTAACATCATCAAGGACCAAGGCTACGAGACAAGCATAAAGATGCGCCTTGGCCTGAACAAATACGAAAAAGACAAAAAAGCCTATCTCAACCTGATAAACAATGTCGACGCAGAATTCTTCGTGGTCCACGCAAGACACGGCAAACAAACCTATGCAGACAAAGCAGACTGGAGCGTCTTCCCAGAATGCGTGAAAACAGGAAAGAACATCATAGCGAACGGAGACATAAAAACCAAAGAAGACATTGAAAAAATGAAAGACTGCAAAGGAGTCATGATAGGTAGGGAAGCGATAAGAAACCCATTAATATTCGCCGAACTGAAAGGGCTAAAGACACCGCCACCAAGCAAAATAAAAGAAGAATACGAAAAGCTCCTAAAAGAAAGGAATGCACACCCGAAATATCAAAAAAATATCTTCAAACACTTCGCAAATGTAAAATCTGAGACAGGATAAAAAATACCTACCTTTATAAACAAAACCCAGTTTTAAGCTAAAATCATGACAATAATAAACGTAAAAGGGCACGAATTCAGCTCATTCCAACAGAAAGGATACTCTGCAAGGAAAGCAATTCAATTCAAAAACAAAATAATAAGCAACCTAAAGAAACTAGGAGTAAAAGAAGACGACATAGAAATCCCACTAGAAACCGTCGTCATAAAGAAAGTCCCAGCATCAGCCTCATGGTACCAGGAGGACAACTACCTCTACTTCAGCTACAAAAACTCAACCTTCATCGAAAACTTACACATAGTCTCAAAAATAATCGAACTAGAAACACAAGCACTACTAAATAACAAAAAAACAAAAGAAGAATTCATAAGAGAATTCACAGAAGACACAGACATCGAAGAAAAAAGAAAAGAAGCAAGAGAACTCCTAGGAATCGACGAAAACTGCACAGACCTAGAAGAAATCAACAAAAAATACAAGGAACTGGCAAAAGAATGCCACCCAGATAAAGGCGGCAACACAGAAAAATTCCAAATATTAAACAGAGCCCACAAAATGCTGAAAAGAGAACTTGAATAACCCTAATCTAAAAAACAATTTCAAAAGAATTAAAAACAACCAAAAACTAAGTCTAAACAATGCAATACGACATAATATTCCTACTAGGAGAATTATTCTTTGACCATCCACTAAGCGGAGCAGCAATACTAAAAAGACTGCTAGAAAAAAACGGATACAATATAGGCATAATAGAAATGCCGCAAAAACCCGAAGACATAACACAACTAGGAACACCAAAACTATTCTTCGCAATAAGCTCCGGAAGCATAGACTCAATGATCAGAAACTACACGCCACAAAAAAGACTAAGAAAAGACGACAAAAACCTTGATTACAATGAAAATGTACCAAACAGAGCAGTGATAACCTACAGCAACTGGGTAAGACAAAAATACAAAGACACAAAAATGGTAATTGGAGGAACAGAAGCAACACTAAGAAGATTCACACACTACGACTACTGGGACAACAAACTAAGAAAGCCCATACTACTCGACTCAAGAGCAGACATACTAGCATACGGAAATGCAGAAAAACAAATACTCGAAATAGCAAAAAGAATCAAAAACAACGAAGACCTAACTGAAATAGAAGGAACATGCATAACAAGCAAAAACCTACCCAAAAACTTCACAGAACTACCAAGCCATGAAGAAGTCAGCACATCCAAAGAAAAATTCTGCGATATGCAAAACCAACTAAGCAACAATAAAAACCTAGCACAAAAAATAGACAACAGATACCTACTGCAATACAAAATCCCAAAATACACACCAAAAGACCTAGACGAATACTACGAACTAGAATTCACAAGAAAAATACCCAGCAAACACCTAAGAGGATTCGAATTCAGCGTAGTAACACACAGAGGATGCATAGGAGAATGCAACTTCTGCTCACTAACACTAACACAAGGAAACAGAATAATATCCCGAAGCGAAGAATCAATCCTAAAAGAAATAAAAAAAATAACCAAACTAAAACACTTCAGAGGAAACATAGACGACCTAGGAGGACCATCAGCAAACATGTATGGCATGGACTGCAACAAATGCCAAGGCAAATGCATCACCTGCAACAAACTCGACAGAAGCAATGAAAGACTGATAAACCTGCTAAGACAAGCAAGAAAAGTACCTGGCGTAAAAAAAGTCTATATACGGAGCGGAATACACTACTCACTTACAACAGACAAATACATAAAAGAGATAGCACAACACCACATATCAGGAACACTCAAAATAGCGCCAGAACATGTAAACAAAAAAGTGCTAAAACTAATGAACAAAGACCAAGGCAACCTAAAAGAATTCATAAAAAAATTCAAAACAACAGGGAAAAAACTTGCATTCTACTTCATAACAGCACACCCCGGGTCAAGCATGAAAGAAGCTGAAGAACTAGCAGAACAAATAAAACATCTAGAAAACGCAGACTCAGTACAAGTATTCATACCAACACCAATGACAGTATCAACCTGCATGTACTACACATCACTTGACCCAAAAACTAAGAAAAAAATATATGTACCATACACCTACTCTGAAAAAAAGAAACAAAAAGAAATAATCTTCAAAAATAAAATCTATACCCCCCAAACCCATCCCTTGAGAAAAACAACATGAAAATAGGAACCCTAAAACTAAAAAATCCGCTAATTCTCGCCCCCATGCACGGAATAAACTGCACAGCATTTAGAATACAATGCAGACAACAAGGAGCAGCACTAGCAACAACCCAGATGCTATATGCAATCCCAATAATACAAGGAAAAATACCAAAATTCATAAAAGAAGACAAACCATTATCGATACAACTTATAGGATCAGAACCAAAACAAATAAAAGAAGCCATAAAAAAAATAGAAAGACACGCAAACATAATAGATCTCAACTTCGGATGCCCAGAACACAACATAATAAAACAAAAAATGGGCGCATGGTTCTCAAAACACCCAGACAAGATAAGACAAATGATAAACGCAGCAACAAACGCAACAAACAAACCAATAACAATCAAAATAAGATCCGGCTGGAATGACAAAACACAAAACTACCTAAAAATAGGCAAAACAGCAGAAGACGCCGGAGTCGCAGCAATAACCCTACACGCAAGAACAAAAGAACAGAGATACTCTGGAAAAGCAGACTGGAACAAAATAAGAAAACTAAAGCAAAAAACAAACATACCAATCATAGGAAACGGAGACATCTGGACAGCAGAAGACGCAAAAAGAATGCTTCAAGAAACAGGATGCGACATGATAATGATAGGAAGAGCAGCAATAGGAAACCCCCATATCTTTAAACAATGCGCAGAGCTAATACAGAACAACAAGAAGATACCAGAGCTCACAGATAAAGAAAAAGAAGAACAGCTAAAAACATTTATCAATCTCCAAAAAAAATATGAAATAACATTAACAGAACTCAAACAACAATCAATGTGGTTTTGCAAAGGCATGAAAAATGCAACAAATAAAAGAAGAAAAATTGGAAGCATAAACACAAATAAAGAACTCACAGAAGCCATCAAAAATATCAAGAAACAATAAACCAAACAGACCCCAAATAAAAGAATTTATAAACAGATTCTGACATTATCATGACGTGGAACCAGTAAGCATCTATACTTGGGTCATAATACCCCTCCTGATATTCCTAGCAAGAATAATAGATGTAAGCCTTGGAACGATAAGAGTAATACTTGCATCAAAAGGCCATAAAAAAATAGCGCCAATACTAGGATTCTTCGAAGTAACAGTCTGGCTACTGGCAATAAGAGAGATACTATCAAGCCTAACAAACCCCATGGCATACTTTGGATACGCAGCAGGATTCGCATTCGGAACATATGTGGGAATAGAACTCGAATCAAAAATAGCACTAGGAAAAGTAATGCTAAGAATCACAGCAAGCAAAGATGCAAAAGAGCTAACCAAACAGCTAAAAAAAACAGAATACTCACAAACAAGCGCATACGCAGAAGGAATGACAGGAAAAGTAAGAATAATCCATATGGTGCTGCCAAAAAAAGATGTAAAAAATATAATAGACCTACTAAAAAAATACGATCACAAAGCAGTATACACAATAGAAGATGTAAGATACGCCTACGAACCAATGAACCACGAAGCAAAAAAAAGACTATTTAGCATGGGCAGAAAAGCAAAATAATCTGATTAACCTAAAAGTTAATTAAAAAAAAACTTATATTCTAAACTTTTGCCTTCGCAAGACTGTATATGCTATAAACAGCAGCTATACCAACCAAACTATAAACAACCCTCTGCAAGGCAAGAATGCTTCCAAGCAAAAACTCAACAAGGTCAAAACCAAAAGCTCCAATAAGACCCCAGTTCAAGCCACCAACAACCACAAGAACAACTGCGACCCAATCAAGAGTGCTCATACCTTTCTTAGCCATAATATCTCACCTCCTGAAAATTTTATAGCCATTAAAACTTTTTAAACATTTGTAATCTACTTCAAAATATAAACACAACACTTTTAAATGAAAAACCCTTTAAAAAAGTAACGGAGGTGAACATCTTGGCAACAAAAAAATTAAAAGTAAAAACAAAAGCCGGAAAAGTTATCGTATACCCGGTGACAAAAGTAAAACAACTATTCTTAGGAATAGGATTTACTGGAAAACTACTGACAAAAGCAACAGGTGATCTATTCAAAGAAGCAAAAAACCTAACAAAAGGCGGAGTAGTCAGCGCAATAGACCTTGAAAGAGCAGTAGTCAAAACAGTACACAACACAAACAAGATAGCAACAGACACTGGCAAAAAATTCGTCAAAAAACTATTAAAATAAACTTTTTTTATTTTATTTATATTTTTAAGAGGGTATATATGAAAAAAGAAGTCATAGAAAAACTAATAACAATAGTAACAGCGTCATTCGGACTAATTGCAGCACTAGCATGGAATGACACAATCAAAATGATCATTCATAATTTTTCTGAAACACCAACAAACATCCTTGGAATGCTGATATACTCAATAGGCATAACTCTCTTTGCAGCAACCATGATAGTTCTTCTAACCAGGGCATCTTCAAATAAGTAAAAAATCAGTATAACTCATTTCCCCACAGTAAGTTTATACAATCTAAAAAAATGTCAAAACCAATACTTGGAGAAATAAAAATAGAAACTTCCCAAAGAGCTAACTTTAAATATCTTAAAAACAAGGATTATGACATGACATATGACTTCGTAGTACTGGGAGCGACAGGACTACAAGGAAACATAGCGACAAAAGACCTACTAAAGAACAATTACTCAGTACTCTTGTGCGGAAGAGACAAATCAAAAGTGCTACATCTATTAAAAGAATTCAAGAAAACCGCATTCAAACACCTTGATGTCAGAGACGAAAAACTCCTGCTCAAAACACTAAAAGACAGCGGAGCCAAAACTGCAATCAACTGCGTAGAAGGAGACTGGAACCTGCAGATACTAAAAGCATGCACAAAAAACAACATGAACTGTATTGACCTGGGATCAGATATATCCATAACAAAAAAGCAACTAAGCATGGACAAAATGCTCAAACGCAAAGACCTCATAAGCATAACAAGCTCCGGATCAGTACCCGGCATAGGTAATGTCATGCTAAAACACGCCGCAGAAAAATTTGACAGCATAAACACAATAGAGGCAGGATTCGCATGGGATTCAAACATAAAAACCTTTGTCGTCCCATTCTCAATAAGCAGCATAATCCGAGAATTCATAGAACTCGCCCCGATAATAGAAAACGGGCGCATAAAATGCAAACTGCCATTAGAGAACATAAGAGTATCAAACCACAAGACCATAGGGAAACAAAAAGAATTCCCAGTAACACATCCAGAACTATACACATTCCACCACTACTTCAAGAACAAAGGATTAAAAAACATAAGATTCTACGCAGGATTCCCAGAACACTCATTCAATACAATACTTGTACTGATTAACACCGGGATGGGAAGCAAAAAAGCCATAGACTATATGGGACAGAAAATAAAACCCGCAGAATTCCTCACAGAAGCACTAAAAAAAATAAAAAAACCCAAAGGCTACAAAGAAAAAGAAAACCTATGGGTAGACATCCGAGGAAAGAAAAATGGAAAAAACAAAAAGATACTTATGGAATGCATAGTCCACACACTAAAAGGCTGGGAAGACGCAGGATGCAACATAGACACCGGCATGCCTGCAAGCATAATGGCCCAAATGATAAAAAACGGGACAATAACAGCAAGAGGAAGCACAGCCCCAGAAATCTCCGTACCACCAAAACCGTTCTTCAAAGAACTGAGAAAAAGACATATGGCAGTCTTTGAAAATGGAAAAAAAATAAACTAAGCAGAATCTGTCCTTGATTTTGCGGAACCCGCTCTTGATACCTTGTTCTGGCAGGAATGTTTATAAATAACTGTCAGTTTTTGAGGCTAAAAGAGGTCGATAGAATAGACAATGGACCTCACAGAAATAATAAACGAAGCACAACACCTAATCACCTCGCCAGTAGGTATTGCAATAGGTTCTGGATCAGCAGCCGCAATCATAACCGGAACAATAGCAAACTATGTACAGCAAAGAGAAGCAAATGTGTTTCCAGCAGTACTATCAAAATCAGAGAGTGTGTATGGCAGAAATGAAGCCTTAAGATTCTATTCCACAATCAATGACCTATGCATGACAGTAACAAATGCATGGAACTTATCCAGAGAAGCAAAATCATACTCCGGATTTGTACGCGAACTAAAACAGGGAAGAATAGAGATACATGCAGTAGCGATTGATGAAATAGGCAACAAACTCCTTAAAAAACTAAGAAGGCATTGTGAACTGAGAGATAGTGTAGCAGAAACAGCTGAAGCATTAAATCAATCATGGGATTATCACAGTCACGACAACTACATATATGTACCCTCTGTTGTATCCAACGGAAAGGGCGGCACAAAAATTACCATGAAAAGAACATACAGCAATACTGACCACAACTTTGATTTTGATTCTGAGAAAGCAGAAGTCGCACAAAAGATGCTTGAAAATATGCTAAAAATACACACTCCTAAAACCCTACACAACCCAGACTTCACAGTCCAACTAACCCCCAATTCACAGGATATAAAAGCAATACAAAAAACAGTTTTTGAAGATGAGAGCAGAATAGCCACACCTGAAGAGCTAAATGAAATATTCACACAATGGGCAAGCAAAGCAAGAGCAAATGTGACACTTGGAGAAGTCAATAACCAGCTAAGTTACCTAATAAACTCCTCACCAGGACTATTCTTCACAATAAACAATTCAGAAGCACACTACCACTTCAATACCTCTTCAAGAAACCATAACGGACCAGCAGGATATAGAGCCTCAGAAAAACTAAGAAATACCTGCCGAGAGATATCAAGCAATATACACAACCTAGACTCATCAATACACGAAGTCATTGACAAAACCAAATACTTCCTAAACCTTCCTGAAACCGGATCTAAAAAAGTAGCACAAAAATCACTGGACATAGCAGTTGAATCATACCTAGCATCATTCCCAGACTCCACAATAAACATGGATCAGAGAACAAGCGCCGGAGGGACAGCATTCCTTGCACTTGGTGTCGGAGTAGCAGCAGGAATAGGTGCGTATGCCCTACAACAATATATGTGAACCAAAAATCAATGAGACTTATGATTCTTACGACGATGATGCCTATACTGGGTAACACCCTTACCGTATTTCTTCTCTAAATTAAACAACACACCACAACCAACCATAGACATCACACCAACAAAAACAAAAGTATACTTAAACCCAAAAAGCCCAGCAATAGTTGCCCCAACAGCAGCACTAACAGCAGTGCCAACACCGACAAGCGTAGAATAAAGACTCCACTCAAAACTCTCATGGCCTTTATCAAGATTAAAGCTCCAAATCCCAAGCCAAGCAGGGAAAGCCAAACCACTTCCAATACCATACAAGAACTGAGCAAGATAAATATGCTTTATATTGCTCGATAGAAGATAGATAACAGGCACAAAAGCAATGATAAAAGTACCAAGAATCAGCCACTTAATTCGACTATCATGACTATCAATATACCTTGAAAACGGAAGCTGCACAAGAGACTTAGTAAGCATAAAAATCATACTAGCCAAACCAGCAGCAAAAATCGTACCACCAATAAGATTCTCCTTAACAAAAATAGCCAAAATCGGATTAATCAAACCGAAACCAGTGAAAATAAAAATATCCGATATTATCAGATACTTAATCGCCTTATTCATGAATATACCCATTACTCTACAATTTATAAAATATACCCTCCTACCAATAAAAAAGCCCTAAAACCCAAAAAACTGATAAAAAACCACTAAAATAACCAGATATAGAAAAAAATACAAAATGTTTATAAATACATCCCGCAAAACTACAGGCTATTCAAAACTTTCAGGAGGTAATACCCATGAAAAGAAAAGGCACATATTACGATGATGACGAAGATGAAGACGACGAAGAATAAAAAAATATCTTCGTAAAAACACAGCATCTTTATTTTTTTTATATTTCCCCACAACTTAATGGTTCCACACAGGCTTCTTATTCCACGCAGGTCTCGAAGAGTTAGACCTTGAAGAATTCCTATTCCAAGCAGGCCTTGCAGAATTATCTTCAGACCCACTACTCCTATTAGACCTGCCACTGAAACGGCCACCCCTATTCCCATTAAATCCTCTAGGAGGACCACGGAAATTCCTTCTGCCAGAATCTCTTCTACCAGCATCAAACTTCAACCTAGGAAACTCGCCATTCGGAAGAATCTCAACAGAAACATCATAATACCCAAGAATACTATTAAATGTATCATGATCCTGCCTACTTAACAAAGTTATAGCCCTACCTTTATCCCCTGCTCTTGCAGTCCTACCTACACGATGTATGTACTCCTGCGGATCCCTGGAAAGCTCATAATTAAACACATGAGTCAAATCCCTAATATCAATACCACGAGCAGCAACTGAAGACGCCACAAGAATCTTAGGTTTGCCATTCTTAAAATCATTAATAACCTTAAGACGCCTATTCTGATTCAATTTACCATGAATCATCTCAACACTAATACCCTGACTTCTTAAATTACGCATAAGAATATCCACGGTGTTACGCTTCTCACAGAAAACAATAGCACGACCGATATCCTCCTGCCTCAAAAGATGAACAAGCAAAGAGAACTTCTCATGCGCCTCAATATCATAATAATATTGTGAAAGAAACTCTTGCTTAACAAGCTTATCTGCCTTGGCAACTTTAGGATCATGCATATACCTATTCTTTATCTTTTCAATCTCATCAGAAATTGTCGCGCCAAACAGGAGAACCTGCTTCTTATCAGGCATAGCCTGAATTATACGCTCAACATCCTCAATGAAACCCATCTCAACCATCTTATCAGCCTCATCAAGAACAATACAATTAATAGACGATAAATTAAGATTCCCCTTCTCTAAATGATCAAGCAACCTGCCAGGAGTACCAACAATGATATCTGCCTCAGACATGTTTCTAATCTGCGGACCAAATCCAACACCGCCAAAAATAGTAGTAACCCTAAATCTCTGGTACTTACCAAACTTCTTAAGCTCCTCAGCTATCTGAGCAGCAAGCTCCCTAATAGGCGCCATAATCAACACCTGAACACCTGCCCTAGGCACAATCCTCTCTATAATTGGAATGCCAAAAGCAGCAGTCTTTCCAGAACCAGTATTTGACATACCAATAACATCCTCACCTGCCTTAATCAAAGGAATTGCTTCACTTTGTATCTTTGTAGGGGCTTCTATCCCCATCTCTTTCAATGCCGTAATTGTCTCCGGCCTTACATTTAATTTTTCGAAACTCATATTTTTTTATCTCCTTTGGAACATACTGTGCTACTCTCTTCTCTTGCTAAGGAGTTTTTTCCAATGATAACATCGGTTGAGGGTTATTCACGTGAAACAGAATGAGCATAATCTTTACCCTCTGTCTCTGCCTTCCAATTTTATATACAATCAGCAAGTGAGGTTACTTATAAAGCTTCCGGTTCAGTAAAGTGCTGTAAACAGGCTTAAAATCAAGGATGCTATCCTCCCTTAAATTAAGCTTCACAAGTCTTATAAAAGACCTCCCGGACACTCCCTTAAAATGCACGGCGGACAACTTATATCAAAAATCCTAAAAAAACAAGGCGTAAAATACCTATTCACACTATGCGGAGGGCACATATCCCCAATTCTGGTCGGAGCAAAACAAGAAGGCATACGAGTCATCGATGTAAGACATGAAGCAAATGCAGTCTTTGCAGCAGACGCAGTATCAAGGCTTTCTGGAACACCAGGCGTAGCAGCAGTAACAGCAGGACCAGGCCTAACGAACACAATAACAGCAGTAAAAAACGCGCACCTTGCACAATCCCCATTAATCCTATTCGGAGGAGCAACAGCAACTGTCCTGAAAGGACGCGGCTCACTACAAGACATCAACCAGATGAAGCTTATGAACCCTCATGTGAAATGGGCAACTACAATAAAAAGATACAAAGACATTGCCCCAAAAGTAGAAAAAGCATTCAGAATCTCCCAATCAGGAG
Source organism: archaeon (assembly GCA_043797705.1). Lineage (GTDB taxonomy): Archaea > Nanobdellota > Nanobdellia > SCGC-AAA011-G17 > GW2011-AR17 > JAZDPJ01. The sequence goes on along the minus strand of JAZDPJ010000002.1, from coordinate 56,200 downwards.
TACCAGGCCCAGTGTTTATCGAATGCCCAATAGACCTACTATATGGCGAGTATACTGTACGCGAATGGTACGGGAACTCCTCCACGAACACACTAATTGGAAAAATCCAGCAGCAATACCTAGAACACCACCTAAACAACATGTTTGCAAGCAAAGAATACACACTAGAAGACAAAATAACTGCTGAATACCAACAACATTCCTATGCTGACATCAACGATGTACAAAAACTCCTAAAAAAATCTGAACGACCCCTACTTTTAATCGGCAGTCAAGCAATGCTGAGAACAAATGCAGTTGAAAAACTTGCAGAAAAAGTTGAAAAACTAAACATCCCAGTATACCTATCCGGCATGGCACGAGGGCTACTCGGCCCAACACAGCCCTTACAACTAATACACAAACGAAAAGATGCACTCAAAGAAGCAGATCTCGTAATCCTGGCAGGCGTTCCATGCGACTTCAGACTAAATTACGGACAACACATCAAAAGCACATATGTATCAATAAACATAAGCAAACCAGACCTCTACAAGAACAAAAAACCCAACAAAGCAATCCTCGCAGATCCAAACCAATTCCTACAAGAACTCGCAACATATGCGCAAAACAATAATCCTAACTGGCTACAACACCTGCAAAAACGCGATAGCAAGCAGAGCAAAAAAATGTCAGCGACAAAAACAAAAACAAAAATAAATCCCATCAGCCTCTTCAAAGAACTAAACTCACAACTCTCAGACAACAGCATAATCATAGCTGACGGAGGAGACTTTGTCGCAACAGGCTCTTACATACTACAGCCCCGGAGACCATTAAGCTGGATCGACCCAGGAGTATTCGGCACACTCGGAGTAGGCGCAGGATTCGCACTAGGAGCAAAACTTTGCCACCCAGAATCTGAAGTATGGATAATCTACGGCGATGGATCCTCAGCATACAGCCTCCAAGAATACGACACATTCGTACGACACAAAACACCCATCATCTCAGTAATAGGAAATGACGCATGCTGGTCCCAAATAGCCAGAGACCAAATCAAAGCGCTAAAAGACGAAGTCGCAACCAATCTAAAACACTCTGATTATCACTTAATCGCAAAAGCATATGGCGGCGACGGAAAAAAAGTAGAAACCATTGAAGACTTCATCAAAACCGTAAAAACAGCAAAAGCAAAAGCAAAAAAAGGAACCCCCTACATAATTAACGCAATAATAGGCAAAACAAACTTCAGACAAGGCTCAATATCCATGTGAAGCTAACCACCCCTATAGAACTTCCTCCTTCCAGAGCTGAACTTCTCAATCAAATAACGCAACATGGTACGAGGCATAACCCGACAATGCTTCTCATGTAAAACTGCTTCTTTAGCAACCCTTATCTATTTTAGGTTCTCCGTAAATTTTTCGGAATTTTCTTGCAAGAAGTTATAAAATCAAAGAAATAGACTGAATGCCATGACTAATGAATTAACTGTCCTAAATGAAAACCAGATAAAAAATAAGATTTACACTATCCGGGGACTACAGGTAATGATAGATAGTGATTTAGCCGCCCTTTATCAAGTAGAAACAAGAGTTTTAAATCAAGCAGTTAGGAGAAATATTAATCGTTTCCCAGACAAGTTTATGTTTAAATTAGACAAAGAAGAATTTGAAAATTGGAAATCACAATTTGTGATATCCAATTCCATCAAAATGGGCTTGAGAAAAAGGCCTTTAGCCTTTACAGAACAAGGTGTTGCTATGCTTTCAGGCACTCTAAAAAGTGATACTGCTGTTGAAATAAGTATAAAAATAATAGATGCATTCGTTGCTATGAGGAGGTTCATTGCATCAAATGCTCAGATATTTCAAAAGCTATACTATGTTGAGAAAAAGCAGTTAAACTATGAAATTAAGACTAACAAACGATTTGATCAGCTTTTTGATGCACTTGAAAGCAGAGATATTAAACCTAAGAAAGGCATATTTTTTGACGGACAAGTGTTTGACGCCTATAACTTTGTTTCAGATATCATAAGAAACGCCGAGAAATCAATTGTTTTAGTGGATAACTATGTAGATGACTCTATTTTGATTCTTTTTAACAAAAGAAAGAAGAATGTTACTGTTACAATTTTTACCAAAGAAATTTCAAAGCAATTATCCCTTGATTTAAAAAAATATAACTCGCAGTATTCTCCAATTGTCATTAAGGAATTCAAAAATTCCCACGACAGATTTCTAATAGTTGATGATAAAGAGGCATACCATTTCGGAGCCTCATTGAAAGATTTGGGCAAGAAATGGTTTGCATTCTCCAAATTTGATAAAGAATCTCTTAAACTACTCGAAAAACTAAGATAACCTCACTAACCGTGAAGTAAATCAAAAGATAAAATGATTACAAAAACTACTTTTTCATGTAAAACTGCTTCTTTTCAGAACTAAAACGCTCAATAGAATACCTTAACATAGTACGAGACATCCTCTTGTAATACTTATTTAGAAACTGCTCCTCAACTTCCTGATTCCTCTTGCCAACCTCCCTCAACATCCACCCAACAGCCTTGTGTATAAGATCATGCCGATCTTTCAGAAGCAACTCAGAAATATTCAATGCATCTCCAAAATCCCCTTTCTTAATAAAAGCGAATGTTGAAAGAACAGCAACACGACGCTCCCACAAACTTTTGGATTTAACTAGCCTATAAAGAATATCCCTCTTGTCTTCCAACAGGTAATGGCCCAATATCTTAGGAGCAGAAAGGTCAACCAAGTCCCAATTATTAATGTACTTCAGATTCTTCAAGTAAAAATCAACGAAAGACCTATCACAAGTCTTTTCATACTTCGCAATCAAAATAAAAACAGCAGTCAGTCTGTGCTCATGAATGTCACTCGAAATCAACTCCTGCAAATCAAACATAGGCAAGTCCATGTACTTCTTAGCAATCCTCCTCTGAAAAGGAACCATAACCCCAATAAACTTATCACCCTCAGCATACTGACCCTTACCAGTCTTGAAAAAACCAGAAAGAACCTCAGCCTTCTCAGAACTAGCAAGCTTTTCCAAATCTTCCTTCAAATCAGACAGCATACAACCGGAATATCACAGAGGTATTTAAAATTGAGCAATAAAAAATTATATAAAGACAAAAAAACCCAATTACCATATGAAAAGAGGAATAATAATTCTAGCAACACTATTACTACTAACCCCCCTATGCTCCGCAACACTGCAAGAACACATGGACCAAGTGCAGACATATGCAACACAATACGACAACGGCGAACTAGACGCAGCCAAATTGGTAGTCTACATTGAATACACAAAAAACAAAATGTACGAAGAACTGGAGCAAAAAGGCCAAAAAGCATTCACAGAATCAGAGATAGAAACAATATTCACAAAATCCCCACAAGACGACCAAAACCAAGACTGGAGCAACCGCTATGAAAAAAAATTCCTAACAAAAGACTTCACAATATTATTCAACGCACAGCACTTCTACAGAAGCGACAGAGAATACTATGAAAAAAGAGAATACGAAGCACAAGCATATTACCAAATAGACTATGAAATAGCACCACTAAAAGGGATAGCAATAACAACAGACCTAGAAACAGAACTTGCTAAGTTCATAGAAGACCTAAAAGCAGTATCATTCGAAGAAAAACCCACAATAGAAGAATGGGAAGCACTACAAGAAAGATTCTCAGAACTAAAAATGCAAGTCAACAAAATGCAAAACAAAGAAAAATGCGAAGAATTCATGGAAAAAGTACTTGATAGGGCTGAAAATGAAGAAAGAATATTCGAAACAGTATACAGAGCAAAACTAAAAGAAACAATAAAACAAGAATGCTGGGACGACCAAAAATGCGAAGAAAAATGCGACACACAACAAAACTGCTGGCAAGACTGCCAACCAAAAGAAATATGCGAAGACCTATGCAACCAAGTAAACTGCCGTGAAGAAGAAGTATGCGAAGAAAACTGTACACTAGATCCCTCCACAAATGAAACATTATGCACAACCGGAGTATGCCAAACAGAACAAGTCTGCGACGAAGAATGCTCAAAACAAAACTGCCGATGGGACCAAGAATGCAGCGAAGTATGCAAAGATCGTCCTAACTGCCATCAAGACTGCCAACCCTCACAAAGATGCGAAAACAGAACAGACGGAGAAGCACAAATAGAAGGAAGATGCGGAAAAGACTACCAAGACATACGCATAAACTCCTGGGGACAAGGGCTAGAATACTACAACGAACTAAACAACTTCCAACATGGTGATAGGTGGTGCGAAGAAGACCTAACATCACTAGTAGCTATAAGAAAAGCACTACAACCATCAATAAATAACGAATTCGCGATATGGTACTTTGAAGAATTCCTAAAAAGCGACCCAGAAAAAATAGTAAACGGAGACCAAGGATTCAAAAAACTACTAGCACTCCTAATAAAAAACGAAGAAAAAATCTCAGAAACACTATACTGCTCAGAAACACCAACATGGCCAGAAGGATTTGAAAAAATAGAAATAACCTACAACAAAAACAACGCACGCGTAGAAGTCTGGGAAAAATTCATACCAATTGAATGGCAAAACGCAAAATACTGGACAACACTCTACGAATACTCTTGGATACCAGACCAAGAACTCATGAAAGACCTGATACTCTACGAAATAGAAGAACACGGAACCTTCGGACCAAGTGCAGACGAAATAGCAGCAATCAAAGCAGACGAAGGAAAAATGGAACTAGTCCAAAGAATAGCAGACAAATATGGAGGATCATTAGACATCAAACTAGAACTCAATGAAAAAGACATACCAGTCATCCTAAAATACCTGCAAATAAACCCAGATGTAGTATTCACATTATCAGACCAAATAAATGAAAACCCAGACATCTCAGTAACAATAGACTACGACTCCCTATACAATTTCATCAACTACATGACATTCCAAATGGAAGGACGAGACATACAAGGACCGCACTGGGTACACACAGACCAAGGAGGACCAGGAAAATTCTTCAGCGCACTTGGAGCAATATCAAAATTCTGGAGAGAAGGAGTAACAATCAAACCAAGATACTCACTACTAAAAATAATATTCAACTCAAAAACACTCATAAGCATAATGGGCGAATCAGAAGTCACATCTAGCCCCGTACCAGTACAATACCAAAAAGAAACAATGGCAATAGAAACAACAGGCAAAGTAATCTTTGATAAGGATGAATAAAAATGGAAACAAAAAAACTACTACAAATACAATTAGGAATCATCGGAGCAATATTCCTATCATTCTTAATCCTAGTATTCATCACAGCCTCCAGTTTCATTAGATATCTGATCATACTGCTTGTAATAGCAAACATAGTATTACTGTTTATCAACAAAACAAAAGGACTAATACCAAGCATATCCTTATTAGCCATAACATTCCTACTCGGAACCTTCCTAATAGAATACATAGCCTCAATACTCGGAATGATAATCAGCGGAACCTACCTATTAAGAATGGGCCTGAGATACAGACAAGGAGAAATGGGCGTCATTACGAAGAAAAAAAAATAACTAAAACTTCCTTATTTCTGCAGACTTAACAGCATCACCAACCAAAGAACCAACATCAAACTGAGACTCCATATCCCTCAAAATCCCAACATTAACCTTCAAAGAAGGATGCTTAGGCAGGAAATAACTGCAACAATCCCCATAAGGCTGCGCAGAAATATCATAAGTGCCAATCCCCCTAGAAATATTGATTATCTCCTCCTTGTTCAAACCAATCAAAGGAGAAAGCACATGCGCACCAGCATCAGCATAAGTAGCCTCTAAGTTTTCTATTGTTTGGGAAGCAACCTGCGACAAACTATCACCAACAACCAAAAACCTAGCGCCATTAACCTCGGCAACCTTCGAAGCAATCTTAAGCATAAACCTCCTGTAAACAAGCATCCTACTCTCAGCCTTAACACGCATGATAATTTCTTTCTGAATTCTACCGAACGGCACAATGTACAGCACAGTCTTAATCTGGAAGCAAGATAACTGCCCTGCAAGATCAACAATCTTACCCTCAACAGAAGAAGCCATCTGATTCTCATTCTTAAAATGAACAAGAATAACCTCGCAGCCACGCCTCATCAACATGTAAGCAGCAACAGGACTGTCAAAACCACCTGAAAGAAGAGCAACAACCTTCTGCTTAGGATTCGTAGGCAAACCGCCAACACCCTGAACAGATTCCTTAGACAGGTATGCCCCATTGCCTGTAACCTCCACCCTCAAAACAAGATCCGGAGTCTTCATTTTTACCTTCTTGCCATAAACATCAATAACAACCGACCCCAACAACGCATTCAACTCTGTAGACTTCACCCCATATCTCTTATCACGTCTCTGCGCATCAATCTTAAAAGTAGAAAAATCCTCATCCTTTATGAAATCAACAACTTCCTTTTTCAAAACTTCTAATTCTGAATCACAACTCCTAGCAAAAGAAAAATAAGCAATACCTGGAATCTTCTTCAAAGAAGTTTTAACTTTTTCATAATCAAAACCCTCATTCAAATTAATAGTTATCTGGCCATCATCCCTCTTAACAGATTCCGCATCAACCTTCTTCCTAATATTATCAATCAAAAGCTTCTCAAAAGTAGACCTGTTATTCCCCTTCAAAGCAATCTCAGCATAATGAACAACAACAGAATCAAACATTTTCTCCCCCACAAACAGAACAACTCGGATTTCTCTTTATCTTAATCCTATCAATAAAATAGTTATAAACATCCAGCCTCAACAAATCCCTCTCAGGAGACTCACCAAGCAAAAGCTTTATTGTCTCAACAACCTGCAAAGAAGCAACAACATGAGGGGTGGAATTCAAGATGCCGACCTCAGCGCAAGAAGGCGCCTGTGAGATATTTGGGAAGATACACTCAAAACAAGGGCCGCCAGGAAGAACATTCATAACCTCCCCCTTGCTCTGAACAGCAGCACCATGCACCCAAGGGATCCCATTCTTGACGCAGAACCTGTTTATCAGCCTACGGCTATCAACCCTGTCAGTGCAATCCAAGACAACATCCGCCTTCAGGATTTCAGATACATTATCATCATCCAATCTAAGCTCATGAGCAGAAACCTTGACATCACTGTTCACAGACTCAAGATGATCCTTCAAGCACAAAGCCTTGCTCTTCCCAATATCCGAATCATTATACAGAGCCTGACGCTGCAAATTAGTAATATCAACAACATCATTGTCTATAAGAATCAAAGAACCAACACCAGCCCTAGCCAGCAATTCCCCACACACAGATCCGAGGCCTCCGCAACCCACAATAGCGACAGTACTAGCTAAAAGCTTTTTCTGCCCTTCCCCCCCAATCATTGGTGCTTGTCTGCAATATCTTTCCATCCATAAACCCCCTTTTTAACTAGCTTTTAAAGGTTTCTATGAGTAGCATTTATAAATATTTATAAATTTTGAAAGTAGCTTTTGAATAAAGCCATATTTAAATACCCTTAACCCCTATAATACTCTGGACTAATTTTTCTCAAAGAAGAATTAGGGGGTGGAGCAGATAACCGCTGAAGATTATTTGTTATGTGTTCTGCCTAAAAAAAAGTCAAACCTTGGAAAGAAAAACCAATCTTTCTAAAAGAACTGACATAATAGGGGTGAGATAAATAGTAGACCTTGAAACAATCGGCATTCTTTTCAGCCAAATATTGCTGAAACTGCCAACAAAAGGAAATGTAAAGCTTCCCAAAGAAGAACCTTAGGAAAGAAGTAAACACAAGCCTACCTTACAGCTTCTTTTTTTTTTATTTTTTAATCTCAGGATCCTTCAGCTTGCTAATGCCATAAGCCCTGCCGCACTGAGAGCAATACAAACCTGGCTCATACATAGGCTGCAAAGTCATAACATCAACATTCCCATCAGAAAAGTCCTGCGCGTAATTCTCACTAGAATACCAAACCGCATGATCCTTCGGGCATATCCTATACTCTAAATCAGTCATACCTCGAAAGTAAAAACCAGTATTTTATAAAACTTACGAAAATTTCTAAGTACAACTTATAAAAAACAAATTCTAGAACAGCTTCTATGAAAAAAATAATAGCACTAATATTGCTTGTACTATCCCTCAGCGGATGCACAACAGGTAATGTCACTAAGGAAGGGCCATACCTCGTAACTTATGTGATAGACGGAGACACAGCAGACCTGGACAACGGGCAAAGAATAAGATTCAGCGGAATAAACAACAACATAGTCTAAGTTAAGTAAAGAACTACTCGATTTTTGTAACCATTAAAACCCAAGACCTCAGGTTTTATCTATAAGATTTTGGAAAGAGTTATTCCTTTATTTCAATATTTGCTTTTACAGGTTTATGGTCTGAAACATCAGTATCTATACATTCCACTTCGGCCATTTCAAACTTACCTTTATGTGCAATTATATAGTCTAGAGTTATTGGTACTGAGTCATGAGAAAATTTTGTTGGATAGAATGATTTGTAATGCTTAATTGAGTATGAAATATGATAATCTTCTTGAGCTTCACCTAACAAATCTTTAACAATTTTTATGTTAAAATCTCCTGCAATTATTGGTTTAATCCCTTTTTCTTTACACCATTTCAAAGTTTCTTTCAAATGTAACTTAGCGGATATGTTATTATTAGAAAAGTGAACATTGATTAAATCAACATCTCCTTCAGGAGTCTCAATAACTACATGATGAAATCCTAGTTGCTTTTTATCGCCATGCTCTTTATGTATTGGTAAGAGAATAACTCCTGAATGTTTTATTGGGTGCCTTGAAAGTATCCCGAGACCAAGGTACATAGTCCAATCAATAGGTTCTTTATGCCAATTAGTTAATTGAGTTAACTTTCCAAAAGCAAAATATTTGTAATTCAATTCTTCGTTAATTTCATGAACTTGATTTTCCCACTTCTTTCTTTCATCAAAAACTACTTCTTGTAAGAAAACTACATCAGCAGCTTGTTCTTTAAAAAATTTAATTAGTTTCTCTTTTCGGTTTTCCCATTCATAATATCTCCAGATATTATTGGTCATTACCTTTAGTTCCATTTTCATACCTGATGGTTAGCAGCATCTTTTCCGGATTCTAATGCAATTTCTACCCAATTTAGATAAATTTTTTTTAAATTAATAAGTTCCATCCTTCTTAGAGTAAATCTTTACAATCTCTGATTCAATATCTTTGAAAGTCTTCCTATTTTGAATAGCTTTTTTCACAACCAAGTATAATTCCTTATTCTGTATCTTCTCCAAATCCTCAAACAAATACCCGTAAGGCGCAAAACAGAAAGCTATATTCTGCTTGAGATTTTTATCTTCCACACCTAAATTATGTTCTATAAGATGGCAGAATTCGTGCATAAGTATCCTTAAATCCCGAGTCACACCCTCTTTTCCAAGATTGGAACAAAACAAAAAAGCGTGTCCATGGTAATGGTAACCAAGACCTTGATCATGAAAGTTTCCAGCAAACAAGTAAACCACTTTAGGCTCTTTCTTCTCAGAACCATAAAAATCGTACATAACCTCAAGTTTGCTCTTATCAAAATTAGACCACGCTTTCTTAAGTTCCCCCTTACGTTTTTCAAGAAGCCTAACGTTCTTATCAAAATACTCACTAAACCTAGCAAAAGAGCGATCATAATGCTCCTTCAAAGCAGGGTCATCTACTAAAACAGACTCAAGAACTTCATCTGAAAGAGTCATCAAATAAGGAAGCACCTTAACATTACAATTATCTAGATAAAAATCTCCAAGTATATGTCTAGCTTCTTCCCATGCTTTCAAACCCTTATGGTCCTTATTAGCGATATACAAGAAAAATACAAAATTCTTAATTTTAGACATTTCAAATCTCATCTATTATCCTCCCAATAAAGTTACTTGTTTTTGATAGGTACCAATCTCTCCTTGCCCTTATCTGAGGTGTATCTCTCAGTAGTACTGTAAGTCCGAGGCTTACATACTTAAGTACACAATCAACTTTTATTTTAACTAAATCTTCTGTTAAGTTTGATTTTATGCCTCTGCCCTTTAAATATTCTTTTGCTAGATCTTCTGCAGTTTCAAAACTATCTGTATTCAGCATTGGTCTGCAAATATCCCAAGAAGGATAATCATACATAGCTGATTCAAAATCTAAAAAGATAAAATCTTTATCTGAAGATCTCACAAGGTTATGTTCATTAAAATCTCCGTGAACTAGGATTTTTGTTTGATTTTTAGGTAGGTCTTGATTTTTTTCAATCCACTTAATTAAAGACTCTGAGTTGGAATAAAATTTTCTAACCAATTCTGGATGCTTATTGATTCTGGCAATAGCCCTTGTTCTATCAAGATTTAAAAATTTTGAATCTTTCAACTTTGCTTTTATATAATTTGCATTTTCTATTCCAGCGTTATGAAATCTTGCTATTTCATAGATTGTACCAAAAACAGTGCTGTATTCCGTAAGGTTTGGATAGTATTCTGTTAAGATAAAATCAGTACCGTGATCAACAAGTTTTAAAGTTTCTCCAAGCTTAGCTTTCTTGAAAACTTCGTATACAGTAGCTTCCTTTTCAGCTTCCCCAGTTTTTTTCAAAAAATACCTTGGTTCTCCAGATTGCATTAAAACATAACAGTCATTATAAGAAATTTTTGAAGCTGCAACAAATTCAAGAGACTCTCTATCAATTAAATCATCTATTCTACTCATTTTTGAGAGACCCCACCATATAATCAAAGAGCATTTTTCTAGACTCGCAATAGTAGGTCTTACTAAAAAAATCTCCATTAACAGCAGCCTCCTGAGGACAACCGCCATTACAAATATCAAAATATTCGCAGTTACATTCTTTTCTCAACTCCTCACGCCTCTCATAAACCTTTTCACGTATGGGATTAGATAATATCTCATCCAAGCTCTGAGTCTTTAAACTACCCATATAAAAATTAGGATCAGATGTTGCCCTTGCACAAAAATATACATTCCCTTCAGGATCCAACCCTACAACTTGATTGCATGCCTCTGCAGAATACTCGCATATATGGTTCCCTTTAGGATTAACTAGAGACTGGAGAATACGAGTAAAAGGACTTAACATAAAATTACTTTCATCCTGACTCCATAAATCATAAAATTTTATAAGCATATTACCCATTTCTTTTGGAGAAGCCAATAATTCAGAAGAATTCTTACGGCCATTACCTGTAGGGATATATACATTCACAGAGGCATTTTTTGCTAACCCTTTGAGGTTATCGTATATCTCTTTTTCCATCCCAAGACCATGTCTGGTTAAAACCGAGATTATATTATTCATATCCCTGCCCCTTTGTTTAAGAGTTTCATAAATTCTCTTTGCAACCTTTTCTGGAACCCTTCTTTGTTTTACATGCAGACCTACGGTGCCATCAAAACTGACTCCGACATTGAAGTTTAGCTTTCTTAATTTCTCTAATTTCTCATCTGTTAAAAGCACACCATTGGTTTGGATAGAATAATCAACATTCGCTCCTTTTTCAGTAACAAGCCTATTTACCTCTTCAAAAAAAAGATCTCCTTGGAGCAATGGCTCACCCCCACTCCAATTGAAATGTACATATTCACCATCTTTGCTTGAAAAATTATCAAGTATGGATTTTAGGGTTTCTTTTGACATATCCTTACACTTAATTTTATCGAGATGGCAATACTTGCAGTTCAGATTACACCTCTCAGTAACCTTTGCTATTACAGAAACAATTCTCGGATTCAATTTAGTAGTCCGGATAAGGTCCTGCTGAACTCAAATCATATGGTCTGTTTTTGCTATTGGACTCTAGACCTACTTTTTCAGTAGCGTTCTCTATTAGTTTGCTGACCTTTTTACTAAGACCTTCTTTTAGTTCTTCCTTGGAAATTACTGGTTCTAAACTTCTATCTGAATTTTTTGGGTATATTTGTTTCATTTTTTATCTCCCTTCTAGCTTCAAAAGCTAGAAACTGTTACTACTTTGCGATAGTTCTCGCTTATAAACTTTTCGATAAAAAAGCGCTTACAACTCCAAAAAAGTTATATAATTACAAACAAACTAAAAACTATGAGAACCAAAGAACTCCAAAATGGCTTTAAACTACCAGCAATAGGGATAGGAACTTACGGATTGGGTGGCAATAGAGAGCCAGATTATGCTCATGATAAAGAAAATATAAGTGCAATTAAAAAAGCCATCAAAGTAGGATTTAGACATATAGATACAGCAGAAAGATATGGCAGAGGACACTCAGAAGAACTCTTAGGAAAAGCTATCAAAGAATTTGATAGAACAAAACTAATAATAACAACCAAAGTACATGGGAAAAATCTAAAATACGAAGATGTAATTAACTCAGCCAAAAATAGTCTTAAAAGATTAAAGATAGGATATATTGATCTTTACCTCATACACCATTACAATCCAGAAATACCCCTTAAAGAAACAATGGCATCAATGGACTTCTTAATAGAACAAGGACTAGTAAAAAATATAGGTGTAAGTAACTTCAATATTGAACAAATAAAAGAAGCACAAAAATATACAAAAAATAAAATAGTAGCTAATGAGATAAATTACTCCCCCTGGTCAGAACGTGTAAGATTCTCAACAATTGAATACTGCCAAAACAACGATATACTTATTATAGCCCATAAACCTTTCGGACGAGGAAAAATAAACACAGAAAAAATAAAAATACTAGCAAAACTATCTAAAAAATACGGAAAAACAGAAGCACAAATAACACTTAATTGGTTAATATCAAAGAAAAATATAGTAACAATCTTTAAATCAGTAAATCACCTAAGAGAAAACTACGAAGCAACAGATTTCCAACTAACAAATAAAGACTGTGAAAAAATTGATGAAAACCTTAATGAATTAATAAAAGTAAGATAAGAATTATGTGCCAACTATTTTTCTTAGATTATTGTTCACTATACCGCAAACCTTCCGAAAAAAACTAAGTTAAAGTTATATAGAACAAATTTCTAAAACAAAAGACATGAACAAACTACTATTCCTATTGTTGATAGTTTTAATCAGCGGATGCACAACAGGTAACATAACAAAAGAAGGACCATACATAGTAACCAAAGTAGTAGACGGAGACACACTAGACCTGGACAACGGACAAAGAATAAGATTCAGCGGAATAAACACGCCTGAGACAGGAGAATGCTACTACCAAGAAGCCAAAGACCGACTGAAAGAGCTCATACTAAACAAGGAAGTATACACAGAAAGAGACAAGTCAGACAAAGGAGCGTACGGAAGATACCTCAGATACCTCTACCTAGACGACATGATGATAAACGAGGAGATAGTCAAAGAAGGCTACGCAAAAGTGTACGACAAATACAAGGACGACACCAAAAGATACGACCAACTGAAAGAAGCAGAAGCAATAGCCAAGAGCCAGAACCTCGGAGTATGGTCCTGCGAAGATCCGAAAGAAGGATGCGCATACGTAGCAAGCAAAAACTCCAAAGTCTACTACAAGCCCGACTGCAAATATGCGAAGAAGATAAAACCAGAGAACCTGCTGTGCTTCAAAAGTAAAGCAGAAATACCGGACGGCCTCACACTCTCCACAAGCTGCTGATACCATTAAACTAGTTAACGACATGAATAATGCATAAAGTCTTGCATAAAAATATGTTCTTTCCAAAATGATTCCAGTGTCTCTTGCATTGATTCGATTGTTTTGAAATGCTGTGATTTTTTGTTACAGCATTTTTTGTGACTTTCCAGTTCGTTTAAGTCGGATTTAGTTCTGGTGAGTATGGCGGGATGTATTCAAGAGCAATCCATTTGTTTTGTTCTTCTATTAGGCTTTTTACAACATCTGTTTTGTGAAATCCCGCATTATCGAGTATGAATACATATAGAAAGCACCAATCATTTAAATGCGTTTCTTTTGTCGGAAACTAAATTACCACAATCTTTTTAAGCAACCTCGAAGTAATCCCTTTTTTAATGGAAGATTTCAGTGATCAGCTTGATAGCTTGTGTAGAAGGATAGAGCCTTATGTTCGCTCTGCTTTGGAAGGGAAGCCGATGGAACCTCAGGTAGATATTATTGACGAGAGTGCACTTAAGGAGATTGAAGAGGAAATCTCTTCAGTAGAGCCTGACAAGGGCATCATGAAGATCCTGATGGATGATATCCGCGATAGTTTCAGTTCTCCTAGTCCGGAAGGTTTGGAGAAGACTCGTGTTAGGCTTGAAACTGAGATGTTTACTGCCTGCTGGTATGAGACTCTTCGTTGGTCTGCTAAAGGCAAGGAAGTAGTTAAATTAAGAGATTGTTTGCTTCCTGAAGATCTTGGAAGACATAAAAGGGCATGGGACCCTACAATGATACAACTAGATTTTTCTCAAAAAGAAGCTGAAGGTATTCTTAGAAAATTTGGAGAAGAAGAGATTGCTTATTGTTTAGAATTACCAGGTGGCAGTTATATCTCTAGGGCTACTGGCGGGTATGAGTTGCGTTGGATTAAAGGGGAATAAGAAATGGAAAACTTAGAGCAGAAAACTGACTATTACAAACTTGAGGCAAAGGATTTCATCCTTGGTTATGGGTATTTCAATTATGTTTCTCGAACAGATAAAAAGCTGGAAGAGCATATTGATTATATTACTACTTTAGATGATAGAGACGTGTTTAACAGGGAACTCAAAAAATTTAGTTCAATTGGGAATAAAGTTATAACAAGAAAGCTGGATTTACAGATGTTTCATGCTTCCGGTATTTTGGCAGGCATATATGTATTAACAAGTTTATTCTCTTAATAGAACCACAACCTTTTTAAATGATTTAGTGTTTTTGGACTGTAATATGAGTAAGTTAGCGGAGCTTGGGATTAAAACTAAATCCTTTGTTAAGGAATGTAAAAGAGTGCTTTTACTGACAAAGAAACCTTCAAAAGAGGAGTTTAAGATTATAGTTAAGGTTACCGCTGCAGGCATGGTGTTGATTGGGTTAATTGGTTTCGTGATTAACATGCTTGGAAAATTGCTTAGTTGGTAAAATGGAAGAACAAACAGAGCAGGCACCAGCATCACAGATTTTCGCTTTGAAGACAACCGCGAATCGTGAAGAGCAGGTTATGGATTTTATTACAGCTAATGCTATCAAGAAAAAATTGGAAGTTTACAGTGTTGTCAGGCCTCATGGTTTGAGGGGTTATATTTTTGTTGAGGCTAAGGATAGGCAGAGCGCAGAGGAAGCTTTTTATGGTGTTCCTTATGCTAAGGATTTGCTTTCAAAACCTGTTCGGTATGCAGAGATTGAGTCAATGTTGGAGCAGGTAAAAGTTAAGGTTAACATTAAGAAGAACGATATTGTTGAGATTATTTCAGGCCCTTTCAAGAGGGAGAAAGCTAAGATTTCAAGGATTGATGAGCAGAAAGAAGAGGTTGTTGTCGAGCTTCTTGAGGCTGCTGTTCCGATACCGATTACTTTGAAGTTGGATTCTGTTAAGGTCATTAGAAGGGAAAACGAGGAGGAGGAGGAAGAATGAGCAAAGAAAAGGTAGAAGTAATGGTTGAAGGCGGTAAGGCAACAGCTGCTCCCCCATTGGGTCCGGCTCTCGGGCCGTTGAAGATTAATATTGGTGAAGTTATTGCGGCGATAAATGAGAAGACTAAGTCTTTTGCAGGAATGAAGGTTCCTGTTAAGCTGGTTGTTGATACTGAGACTAAGGAGTTTGAGATTACTGTTGGTACTCCTCCTGTTTCGCAGTTGATTAAGAAGGAGATAGGTATTGATACTGGTTCTGGTGCTGCTCATGAGAATAAGGTTGGTAATATTGCTATTGAACAGGTTATCAAAATTGCTTTGATGAAGCAAGATGCGATGATTGTTAATAATCTTAAGTCAGCGGTTAAGTCTGTTATTGGTTCTTGTCATTCTATGGGTGTCATGGTTGAGAGTAAGCCTGCTAAGGAAATTGAGGCTGATGTTGATTCTGGTAAGTATGATAGTCTTATTAAGAATGAGGTTACTGAAGTTTCTTCTGAGAAAGCAACTCTTTTGAAAGAGGTTCTTGCTAAGGAGCAGTTGGCTTACGCTAGTGTATCGGCGAAGAGAAAGGCTGAGCAGGAAGCAGCAACAGAGGCTAAGGAAGCAGCTAAGAAGTCTGAAGAAGAGGCTAAGAAAGTTGCTGGCCCTGTTAAGAAAGAGGAAGTTAAGAAGTAAAACTTATAAAGCAGTTAAGGTCACTAATTAGGTTATTAGGGACTGTGGGCTAACTTGGCTATACTTTCCGCTTTGGGAGCGGACGATCCCGGTTCAAATCCGGGCAGTCCCATTTTTTTATTATAATTATTTAATGGTATTACTGTTTGGGAGCATATAAAAACATTTTCCAATCAACTGGGATAATATCAAAAGATTTATAAATAAACTAGCTTTTTGAAGCATAAACAGGAGTTTTAATATGGCTACTAAGAAAGTTGGTTCTGCAGGCCGTTTCGGCGCACGTTACGGTAAGAGGTTGAGGCAGAAGATAGTTACTGTTGAGAAGATTCAGAGAAAGCAGCAGCAATGCCCTTATTGTAATAGAAGAACTGTTAAGAGATTGTCCGCAGGTATTTGGCATTGCGGAAAGTGTGAGAGTAAGTTTACTAGCAAAGCTTACAAGGTGGAATAAAATGGCGGCGTATAAATGTTTCAATTGCGAGCGGGAAGTTAAGCCGGATTATGTCCGGAAAAAAGTAAGGTGTCCTTATTGTGGCAGCAAGATTCTTTTCAAGGTAAGAACTGTTCCTACGCATGTTAAGGCAAGATAGTTTTTTAGGGGGAATTGATATGGATAAAGAAACTGAGCAGCAGATTTCACAGCTTCAATTGTTGGAGCAGAATCTTCAGAGTTTTATTTCACAGAAGCAGAATTTTCAGGCGCATTTGTTTGAGGTTGAGAATGCTTTGAAGGAGTTGAAGATTTCTAAAGGTACTGCTTATAGAATTGTTGGCGCTATTATGATTGCTTCGGATCATGATAAGTTGATTAAGGATCTTGAAGAGAAGAAGGAAGTTTTAGAATTAAGGATTAAGAATCTGCAGAAGCAGGAAGATAGTGTTAAGGAAAAGGCAGATAAGATTCAGGTGGAAGTGGTGAAAAAGCTTAAAGAGGAGAAATAATGGAGGAAAGAATTCTTGATTTGATTGAGCATCTTACTCAGATTGAGGAGGATACGGCAGTTCCTCGTAATATCCGAGAGAAGATCCGAAAGGCTATAGCTGCTTTAGAGGAGGAAAAAGAGTTCAAGATCAAGGCAAATAAGGCTTTGCAAGAGCTTGATGATATCTCTGATAATCCTAATGTGCCTTCTTATATCCGACCTCAGATTTGGAATGTTGTTAGTATGCTTGAGAGTGCTTAGCAGCGAAAATACTACTGGATTACAGAAATGCTTATATATCAAAGGTATATCCTACCTAGTAGAAAAAGGGGGCTAAAAAATGCGTGAAAGATTATTAAAACTTAGAGACAAAATCATTGGCTCTACAAATGATTATCCAGACGAATTTGGCGAAGATTATTTAGAGATAGACACAAACCAGACTAAGGAGCAGCCTAAGCAGAAGATTGTTGTCAAACCTTTTGTTATTAACGAGTTTAGTGATGTTAAGGCGCCTTTGGAAGCACTGAGAGAGGGTTATACTATTGCTCTTATCAATATTGGTCCTATAAGGAATGAGGATCTTATAGAGTTGAAGCGTGTGGTCAACAAGTTGAGAAAGACTTGTGAGGCTATTGAGGGAGATATTGCTGGCTTTGATGAGAACTGGCTGATTGTGACTCCGTCATTTGCGCAGATACACAGAAATGCAGCAGTTCAAACTGATGCATTATAATTTTTTTTACTATATGGCAACTGACGAAGAATATTCTGGAAGCCTTGACGAGAACCTGAAAAGCATAGATGATATGTATTTTCAGAAAGTTAAATCAGTTAAGAGGCGGTTTGTGAAATGTGCTGCTGTGTCTCTCGTTCTGGCTGCAGGAGGGTTGTCTGCTTTTTGTTTTGAAGGTTACTTGAATCCTTATGCCAAGTCTGTTCCATTAGGAGAAGTTGCTAAGTTAGAGAGAAGTTTGAGAAAGGTTGATACTGCTAAAAAGAATCTTGAGTCTTATGTTTATGAGTTGCCTTATGAGTCTAGGTTCTTGGAAGATAGCTTAAGGGTCGCAAAGTCTGCCGATGAGATCAAGGGTGAGGCTGTTGATAATATGTCTGGTTATCTTGGGATAAAGCTTGATGAAATTAAGGGCACAGAGAACTATCAGATTTATGCTTTCGTAAAGTCTGTGATAACCTATGCAGGGTCAGCTTTCTTTTCAATAGGGCTTTTGTCTGTATTGGTAATGGCGTTTCTCTCGGATGGAAAGAAGGGAAAGCTTTATGGCGAGTTGTATGAAAAGAAGAGAAAGATTATTCGCTCCCATATCGGGAAGATTTCTCCTGGTTGATTATCGTAAGCTTTTTAAATAAATCAGCTTTTTTCTAGGGTTATGGATAAGATAGAGCATGAACTGTGTCCGTTTTGTAGGACTAAGAATCTTACTTTGACTGAGGATGAGATTGAGATCCCTTTTTTTGGTAAGACTTATGTTTTTTCTATGAGCTGTTCTAATTGTAAGTATTTCAAGTCTGATGTTGAGGCTGAGGAGAGCAAGGAGCCTTGCAGGGTTACTTTCACTGCTGAGAATGAGGAGGATCTTAAGGTTAGGGTTGTTAAGTCTTCTGAGGCTACTGTTTTGGTTCCTCAGATGAAGATGTCTATGACTCCTGGTCCGAGCTCTATTGGTTTTGTTTCTAATGTTGAGGGTTTGATTGACAGGTTCAAGTCAATTATTGAGGGTGAGCGCGATAGTACTGATGAGGAGGATGTTAGGAAGAATGCTAAGAATCTGTTGAAGAAGATTTGGAAGGTCAAGTGCGGTGATGTTCCCTTGAAGATAGTTATTGAGGATCCTTCTGGCAATTCTGCTATCATTTCTGAGAAGGCTGAGATTAAGAAGTTAAAATGAAGACTATTTTTGTTCATGCAAGGTCGAAGCTTGATGTTCTGCCGGTGATTAAGAAGATCAAAGCTAAGAAGAAGTTTGGTTTGTTGACTACTGTTCAGCATCTGCATACATTGGATGATGTTAAGAAAGTTTTTCCAGATAGTGTTGTTGGTGGGCAGGTTCTTGGTTGTGATGTTTCTGCTGCCAAGAAGATAAACAGTAAGGTTGATGCTTTTCTTTTCATTGGTTCTGGAGAGTTCCATCCACTGCAGATTGTTCGCGAGACTGGCAAGGATGTTTATTGTGCTGATCCTTACACTCTTACCGTTCGGATTATTTCTAAGTCTGATCTTGAAAATCAGGAGAAGAAGACTCGTGGTGCTTTTTTGAAATTCATGAACGCAGATAAGATTGGGATTCTTGTATCGTTGAAGTCTGGTCAGAATAATCTGAAAGTTGCAGAGGATTTCAAGAAGGAAACAAAAAAAGAAACTTTCATTTTCCTTTTTGACACTTTGGATTTCAGTGAGCTGGAGAACTTTCCAGATATTGAGTGCTGGGTCAACACTGCTTGTCCGAGGATTGGCTATGATGACAGCAGGAGGATTTCTAAGCCGGTTATTAATCTAGATGATTTGAAGAAGTTGTTATAATCTATCTAATTGTCATAGGGGCTTTTTACAGAGATCATTTTTGGACTGCCCATGTGCACATACATGAGTGTTGTTTCTGCGCTGTTATGTCCTAGTAAGGACTGTTGGGTGGATGAGGCATTGCCGATTGTGTTGATTTTTCCGTAAACCTTAAAAATGGTTTGCAGAAATGTTAGCTTATGAAGGTTATATCCCGCTCATGTGATTCTTGGGTCGCAGTAAGCGACAAGTTGGCCAAGGACAGGTCTCGGGACCAAATCTGTAACGAACTACAAAAAAGGGTTTTTAGTACGCATGCTTGGTTGTTTGATCTTGATGATACTCATGCTCCTTCTTCTGCGAAGCTGATTGTTAGGAAGGCTGTTGGCACTAGGCGTTCTGGTTTGTCTTATTTTGCTTGGTGTGCTAAGGCTTTTTATAATCTTGCTTTTAATAGGTATGATGCTGAGTGTAGGATGTGGGATGATTATGTTTCTAGGTTCCTTGATACAGAAGAGGCTCTTGAGGAATTGAGGGAGATGTTCACTCTAGAAACTATTAAGGGGTCTTTTTATCCTGGTGTTGAGGATTTTTGTTCTTTGGTTGAGATTGCTAAGAAGTATTATGTTACTGGGAATATTTCTGTTGTTGCAGATGCTTATGCTGATTTTTTAGGTTTTGATGGTGTTTATCCTAATGCATATAGGAAAGCCGCAATTGTTGAAGAATATTTTGTCAGGGATCGTCCGCATTTTCAGTATTATGGTGTTATGGGCGATGCTAACTATGATGCTGAGATGGTTGCTGCTTTGAGGTTTCATGGTAAAAGTGTTATCGCGATTTTGAGTTCTAATAAGCCTGTTGAGGATCTTGATGTGACTGTGTTTGATGTCAATACCAGCAGGGATCAAAGTGGTCTTGTGAAAATATTGATGGAATGATGTGTTTTTTGAATTCTATTTTGAAATATATAAATGTATATAAAGCACAACATCTTGTATAATCGTAAGTGGTTAGCTACAAGAGGTTGTATTCAAGATGATATGTCCATTCTGCCAAAAATCAGAGACAAAGGTCACGGATAAGCGGGATGCTAATGGGATGACGCGCAGGCGTAGGGAATGCAATGGCTGCGAGAAGAGGTTCACTACATATGAGCGGGTTGAGCTTCTGAATCTTTTTGTGGTTAAGAAGAACGGTGCCAAGGAGATTTTCGATTCTGAGAAGATAAGGAAGGGCATGTTTAGGGCTTGCGAGAAGAGGGGCATATCTGATGAGAAGATTGGGGAGACGATAAGCCTGATTGAGTCCAAGCTGAGGAACTATAAGTCAAATGAGGTTCCGAGCGCGGTTGTCGGCGAGCTGGTCATGAAGCATCTGATGAGGCTTGATAAGGTGGCTTACATTCGTTTCGCATCAGTGTATCGGGAATTTGCGGACATAACCTCTTTTCAGGATGAGGTAAAGCAGTTGTTGAAGAAATAGTTCGCATCACAGATATGTTTAAATAAGATTTAAGGGACTAAAAGGGGAAAAAGCGGTGATTATGGTATCTACGGAAATATCTCAGGTTAAGAAGCGTAACAAGGAGGTTGTTTTGTTCAATCCTCAGAAGATTTGCGATGCTATCTTCCGTGCTGCGAAGTCTGTTGGCGGAAGGGATTATGACAAGGCGAAGGAGCTGACAAGGAAGATTGTTGCTTATCTGGAGAACAAGGGTTTCTCTGATAAGGTTGTGCCTAATGTTGAGGATGTTCAGGATGCGGTGGAGAAGATACTTATTGAGGAGGGTCATGCCAAGACTGCTAAGGCTTTCATAATCTATCGTGAGCAGCATAAGCGTTTGAGGGAGTTCAGGTCTTTTGTGAACTCTAATGATATAATGGATGGTTATTTGCGTGAGACTGATTGGCGTGTGAAGGAGAACAGCAACATGGCTTATTCTCTTCAGGGGCTGAACAATCATATCTCTTCTATAGTGAGTTCGAACTATTGGCTTCATAAGGTGTATCCTCCTGAGATTAGGGATGCGCATGTTGAGGGTGATTTCCATTTGCATGATTTGCAGATTCTTGCGAGTTATTGCTGTGGGTGGGACTTGCAGGACCTTCTTATCCGGGGATTCGGGGGAGTATCGGGCAAGCTTCAGAGTGCTCCGCCGAAGCACTTGCGTGCTGCTTTGGGGCAGGTGACTAATTTTGTTTATACTTTGCAGGGGGAATGCTATTCAGAGGACACAGAAGTCCTTACTGAGGAGGGCTGGAAATATTTTTATGATGTGAAGAAGGTGGATAAAGTCTTCACTAGGAACAATAGGGGGGTTATAAGCTTGCATAAGCCCTTAAGATTTTTTAAATATAAAAGGTCTCAGGAGCTGTATAATTTTAGGACAAAAAAACTTGATCTTCTTGTGACTCCAGAGCATAGTATGCTGGTTTGGCAGTATTTTCATGCCAAGAAAGATAATTCGACAAAATTTGTTAAGGCAAATGAGTTTAACCCTAATACTAACTGGATTCCAAAAGTTTCTATCTGGAAAACCAAGGATAAGGCCAATTTTGTTCTGCCAGGCATTGAGATAAGGCAGTATCAACATTTTGGAGATAAGTATGTTCTAAAGAGAGTAGGGCCTAAAAAGATACCGATGGATGTTTGGTTAGCTTTTTTTGGCTTTTGGATAGCAGAAGGCTGTTTGTATAAGCGGGAAAGAAAACGAGAAGGGAGAAAAAAGGTTTTCTATGAGTATGCGGTTAGGATAACCCAGAATAAGGGTAAGGTGGCTGATTCTTTTGAAAACATTCTTAGTAAATTGCCATTTAATTACAATAAAAAGATTGTGGACAGCAAGAAACTGGAATTTGTTATCTGTGATAAGCAATTGTTTTCTTATCTGGAGAAGTTTGGCAAGGCTGGAGACAAGTTTTTGCCTAATGATGTTAAATCATTGTCCTCTAGGCAATTAAAGATTTTATTTGATTGGATGATGAATGGTGACGGGTATATTGCAAATGGAAATGTGGAATATTCTACGAAAAGCAGGAGGTTGGCAGATGATTTTCAGGAGGTAGTTTTGAAGCTGGGATGGAATGCTAATATCTATGAAAGGAAGAAAGGCAAATTTAGATGGTACGACATCGGGGTTTCAAGGACTAAATACTTCAGGCTGTCGAAGTCTAATATTAAGAAAGTAAGGTATTCGGGGAATGTCTATTGCTTGGAGGTGCCTAATCATACATTGTATGTTAGGAGGAACGGAAAGGCTTGTTGGTGTGGTAATTGTGCCGGGGCGCAGGCGTTCTCAGGGTTTGATACTTTCCTCGCACCATTCGTTCGCTATGACAATCTGTCCTACAAGGAAGTCAAGCAAGCCATGCAGGAATTCCTGTTCAACATGAATGTTCCTACGCGAGTAGGTTTTCAGTGTCCTTTTTCAAATATTACTTTGGATCTTAAGTGTCCTAAGGCGTTGGCTGACAAGCCTGTTATCATTGGAGGCAAGCCTAATCCTGAGAAGTATGGCGAGTTCCAGAAGGAGATGGAGATGATTAACAGGGCATTCGCAGAGGTGATGATGGCGGGAGATGCTAATGGGAGGATTTTCACTTTTCCTATTCCCACGTATAATGTGACTAAGGATTTGGATTGGGATAATCCAGAGTATGATATTATTTGGGAGATGACTGCTCGGTATGGCATGCCTTATTTCGCTAATTTTGTGAATTCTGATATGGATCCTGATGATGCGAGGTCGATGTGCTGCAGGCTTCGTTTGGACAACCGTGAGATCAGGCGTAAGGGCGGTGTCTTTGGGGCGCATCCTCTGACAGGTAGTCTCGGGGTAGTTACTTTGAATCTTCCTCGTATAGGTTATCTTTCTGAGAATGAGGATGAGTTCATGCAGAGGTTGTTCAGGCTTATGGATCTCGCTAGTTTGAGCCTTGAGATTAAGAGGAAGTCTGTTGAGAAGTTCACTGAATTTGGGCTTTATCCTTATGCTAAGCATTACTTGTCTGGTGTCAAGCAGTCTTCAGGTAGTTATTGGTCCAATCATTTTAACACCATCGGGATTCTTGGCATGAATGAAGCTTGTTTGAACCTGTTCGGCAAGAGTATCGCTAGTGAGGAGGGTCGTAAGTTTGCTCTTAGGGTGATGGGTGCGATGCTTGAGCGTATTGCTGATTATCAGAAGAAGACAGGCAATAACTATAACTTGGAAGCCACGCCTGCTGAGGGTGCGACTTATCGTCTTGCGAAGGCTGACAAGAGCAAGTTCCAGGATATCATCACTGCTGGCGAAGGTGAGCCTTATTATACGAACTCGACTCATCTTCCGGTGAATTATACTGATGACATTTTTGAGGCGTTGCAGCTGCAGGATGAGATTCAGTCAAAGTATACTGGTGGTACTGTATTGCATGGCTTCCTTGGCGAGCGCATTGATGATATTCAGACATGCAAGGCACTTGTTAGGAAGATTGCTACTAATTTCAAGCTGCCTTATTTCACTTTGACTCCTACTTTCAGTATCTGTCCAGTTCATGGTTATGTGAAGGGTGAACATTTTGAGTGTCCTCATGAGCATACAGAGGAGCAGCTTAAGATGTATGGTATTGTGAGAGATATAAAGGGTGATATGAATGTATGAAATAGAAAATGTTAAGGAAGAGGTTGAGGCGAGAACTGGCGAGAGAGTTGTTCCATGTGAGGTTTATAGCAGGGTTGTGGGGTACCATAGGCCTGTGCAGTTCTGGAACAAGGGCAAGTACGAGGAGTTTAAGCAGAGGAAGGCTTATGATACTGAGGTCAGTATGAAGAGCGATAAGGATAAGGTTAAGCGTGTGTCTCCTTCTCTGAGGCAGTACTGAAGATGATAATAAAAGGTTTTCAGAAGACTTCGCTTGTTGATTATCCAGGTAATATAGTTTCCACTGTTTTTGTTGGTGGTTGTAATTTTAGTTGTCCTTTTTGCCATAATCCTGGTTTGGTTGGTAATGGTGATTCTGATTGGATTCAGATTCCAAGGGTTCTTGAGGATTTGAAGGAGCATAGGAAGTTTATTGATGGTGTTTGTGTTAGTGGCGGTGAGCCTACTATTCATGGTGATCTTCCTGAGTTTCTTGCTGAGTTGAAGTCTTTGGGTTTGAAGGTTAAGCTTGATACTAATGGTTCTAATCCTGGGATGTTGGGTAATCTTATTGATCGCAAGCTTGTTGATTATGTCGCTATGGATATTAAGTCTTCTTTTGATAGTTATCCTGAGGTTGTTAATGCTGATGTTGATACTAAGAATATTCTTAGGTCTATTGATATTTTGTTGAAGAGTGATGTTGATTATGAGTTCCGCACTACTGCTGTTCCTGGTTTGTTTGATATGGAGAGGTTGCAGCATATTTGCAAGGAGATTGTTGGTGCCAAGAAGTATTTTATTCAGCAGTTCAATCCTAAGGTTAAGCTTGTTGATTCAAAGTACGAAACAGTTGAGCCTTTTTCTGAGCAGCGGCTTCGGGGGTTTGCTCATTTTGCCGGGCAGTTTGTGCAGAAGTGTGATGTTCGGAATGTTTGATGCAAAAACTTTATATGTTCTCAGTATCTACTCCTTTCCCAGTGGTATAATGAAATCAAGAAGGCTTGAACATATAACTGGGGATACTTTTAAGGATTCTGAAGGCAAGAAGGTTTTGGGTAAGCTTCTTACAAAAAAGCCTGTGTTATTACATAAGCATATGTCTGATCTTTCAGGGAGAGCGCACAGTGGGACTTTATGTATGGGTTCATGGATTGATGAGCATTGGGAGTTGTATTCAAAGATGTATGGTGGCGCAGAAGGCTATGTGTTATCCTGGGGAACTGGTCTTGGTGACAATGTTTTGTTCTGCGCAGTTAATTTTTATAAGGTTAAACCAGCTAAAGGGAGGTGAATGAATGTTTAAGATAAGTGTTGATAAGCAGTTGTGTATTGGTTGCGGCGCTTGTGCTGCTCAGTGTGATAACTTTGAGATGACTACTGATGACAATCCTAAGGCTAAGGCTAAGGAGTCAGAAGTTGAGGAGGTTGGTTGCAATCAAGAGGCTGCTGATATCTGTCCTGTTCAGGCTATAGTTATTAAGAAGTTATAGGCGTTTGATTTTTCCGCGTTGCCAGTCCATTAGTATAGTTCTGGCTGTGTTGGTTGTGTCTGGTATTCCGCCTTTTTTTAGTTTGTTTAGTTTTTTTGCTATTGCGTCTAGTATTTCTTCTGGGTCTTTTCCTTTGACTTTGTAGTAGTTTTTTATTTCTCTGCCGAATTGGTCTATTAGGTCTTGTGCTGCTCCTTCGGGGTCTTTTATTTTTGAGAAGTCTGTTGTTGATGTTAGTGCGTGTTTTGCTTTGTCTTTTTCCATGTAGGGTATTACTCCTGGTGTGTCCAGCAGGTATAGTCCTTTTTGCACTTTTATTAGTTGCATGCCTTTTGTGAATCCGCTTTCAGGGGAGGTTCTTGCTGCTTCTCTTTCTGCTAGAGCATTTAAGACTGAGCTTTTTCCTACATTAGGGTATCCCACTATGCCTATTACGTTTCTTTCTTTTTCTTCTAGGTTTTTCTTTATCTCTCTTCTTAGGTTGCCAATTCCTATTTCTCTTGTTGCTGATATATATATGCCTTCGTGGTTTTTTCTTTTTACGAGGTCTGATTTGTTTAGGACTATGATTAGCTTTTTGCCGAGTTTTTTTGCTTTGTCTTCAAGTTCTTTGTTTCTTGTTTCTTCTGGGAATCTTGCGTCTAGTACTTCGATTATCACATCTGATTCTTTTATTACTCGGTTTACTGCTTCCCAGAAGCTTTTTGTCATGTGTTCTTAGAAGTTTATGCTGTTAAAATAGTTTTCTGATGCTCTAGTAGGTTGTCTCTTGGTATGTAAATGCTTGTTACCTTATGGTGTAGTGCATCTTTCACTCCGACTGCTATGTGGTCTTTAGTTGTGCTTAGCAGGACTGCTTTTACCAGACCGTTGTATCCTTTGAGTGGTGTTGGTATTACCTCTTCTTTGCTTACGAACATGCCTTTGAAGAATCCTCCCTTTTCTGGCAGTCCTAATGTCACGAAGTAGCCATATGGGGCTGGTGCTTCTTTGTAGTTACACTTTATATATGCCATTTTCTTCAATATTATAATGGGGTATTTAAATAGTTTTCTCTATTTTTGTTAGATCTTTGAGGGTCATTTCTGGAGTTTGTCGCCTGATTGTATTATTATCCCTGTTACGATGAGTACGAGTCCTATTACAGAGGAGGGCAATATTTTTTCTCCGATTAGAAAATATATCCATACTAGTGATAGGAGAGGTGTTAGGAAGATTATGTTTGACATCTTGGCCGTGTCTCCGTATTTTAGTGCGAGGAACCATAATGTGAATGCTATTCCTGTTGTGAAGGTTCCTAACCAGATTAATCCTCCTAGTTGTGGGAGATTTATTGTGGTTATTTTTGAGAATATCAGTAAAGCGGGTATTGCAAATATTAGTCCGGAAATGTGGTAGAAGAACATGGAGTTTAGCTTGTCATAGTTGTCTTTTTTCCCTAATACTGAGAATAGCCCGTAGGATACTGCTCCTCCAAGAGCTAATAGGTTTCCTTTGACATTTGTTATTGTGAATTCTAGGATTTTACCATTTGTGACTACTGTGTAGACTCCTATGAACCCCAGTATTATCGCGGTTAGTTTTCTTGCTGTGAATTTTTCTTTGAGGATTATTGATGCAAAGATGACTACCCATATTGGCCAGGTATAATTGACAATGAATGCTTCTTGTGCGGGTGCGAACATTAGTGCGCCGAAGAATAGTGCGCTGTACAGAAAGATTCCAAGGAATCCCATATATGTGAAGCTCCAGTAGTCTTTTAGTTTGTATTTGAGTAGTTCTTTAAGTTTTTTCTTTAATAGGATTATGATAAACAATCCGATTATTGCAGTTATTAGCATGTAAAAAAGTACTTGGAAATTATCCAGGCCTTTTAGTAATATTTTTCCAACAGCTGCAACTGAGCTCCATAAGAATACGGTTAGTGCAACGTAAATGTAAGCTATTTTTTTTGTCAATCTACAGCTCCAGTACTATCCCTCTTACTTCTACATATTTGTTCATGTAATTCTCTGAGTGTGCCATGTTTTTGATATTTCTTATTCTATCCCGTAATTGTTTTAGTGCGTTTGCTATTCTTTCTGCTGTCAGTTCTTCTCTGTCTTCTTGCAGTTGTACATTTATGAATCCGGATAGCACTCCATCATCTGTGTAGTTTGAGTTTGTGTTTCTGCGGCATTTGTTTCTCACTTCTGCTATTAGGTCTTCAGCAAAGGCTACTGGATCTTCTTTTACATATCCATACTGCTTTTCAAGGATTTTATCTTCTCCATTCTGTTCATAATGGAACCTTACAGGCAGGAACCCTTTTCTTTCAAATTCTGGGACTTCTATTTTTGTGAATTTTAGTTTTATCGTTTGCATACTATATTGATTATTCTGTATTTTATAAGCTTTATTTTTGCTTTCAAGAATCTTTATAAACTTTATAGCCTTAGTTTTATGCATGAAGTTTAAAGAGGTGTGCAAAAGAATTAAGGAGCTCAAGATTCAGGGGGCTGAGAATGTTGCTTTTGCGGCTTTGGGGGCTTTTGCTTCTTTCTCATCTAAAATTGATGTTTCTAATAAGGAGGTTTTTATTAAGCAGTTGGGGTCTGCGAAGTCTGAACTTTTCGCAACTAGGGCTACTGAGCCTATGATGCGTAATTTCATTAATTTTACTCTTGAGCGTGTTCGTGAGTCTAACTTGGAGAAGGTTCAGGATTTAAAGAGGATTGTTAGAGAGACTGCTAAGAAGATTGCTGATGATAACAAGGTTGATTCTGAGAAGCTGGAGGGTTTTGCTATTGGGTTGATGCGGGATAATACTAATGTGTTTACTCATTGTCATGCTTCTACTGTTATGAATATTTTCAAGAAGGCTTATGGTGTCAAGAAGTTTGGGGTTTACAATACTGAGACAAGGCCTTTGTTCCAAGGCAGAAGAACTGCTATTGAACTAAGTAAAGCTAACATTCCGGTGACTTATGTTGTGGATTCTGCTGCTTCTGTTGCTCTTTCGAATTGCAGTGCTATGTTTATCGGTGCTGATGCTATTACTGCTGATGGTTCTGTGGTTAACAAGATTGGTAGTGGCATGTTTGCTAGGGTTGCTGCTTCTAGGAATGTTCCTGTTTATGTTTGTGCTCATTCGTGGAAGTTTGATCCAGATACTGTTCATAAGGCGGAGGAGATTGAGCAGCGTAGTCCTGATGAGGTTTGGAAGAATGCTCCTGCGAAGGTTAAGGTTTTGAATCCTGCTTTTGATATTGTTGATAAGAAGCATATTACTGCTATTGTTTCGGAGTTGGGTGTGTTGTGGCCTGCTGATTTTGTGAGGCAGGTTAAGAAATCATTTTTCCTTGGAGATTCTGGGGATAAGAGGTGACGGGACGGTGCTTTGAGGGTATCGTTCCTTTATTTTCATGAAGAGGCTTACTTTGATTACGGTTGGGGTTGCGGTTTTGCTAGTTTTAGTTTTGTTGCCGGGTATGTTGTTTGTCAATCTTGTTTCGCATGAGTTGTATCATGTTTCGCAGCATAGAGGTTCTGCGGATTCTTTGTGTTTTGATATTGATAATTTTCCTTCTGTTGCGTATGTTAATGTGATGTTTGATAATGAGAGTGCTATGAGGGGGTATATGGGTTCTGAGGAGGATTCTGAGGAGCGTATGGCTGGTCTCGTTGGGAAGACTGCTTCTGTTGTTTATGTTGTGTTTAGTTTGGTTGCTATTTTTTTGATAGGTTGGGTTGTGGCTGAGGGTCTCAGGTCTCAATTTGCTAAACATCTGAGGTATGTGCGTGGTCATATGAAGGGTCTGAGGAAGCGTTTGAAGAGGAAGAGGAAGTGAAAAAAGAGTTGATTTGTTTGGATTTGGATAATACTTTGGTTTATTCTGATCGTGTGCATGTTGCTGCGTTTCATAAGGCTTTCAGGAAGAATGGTTTGCCGAAAGTTTCTTCTAAGAGGATTATTTCTTTGTTTGGTCTTGTTGGTAGGGTTTTGGTTAGGGATATTTTTCCTGAGTTGTCTGATAAGCAGGTGGAGAAGGTTGTTGTTGATCATGATCGTTTTGTTGTTGGTGATACTGTTCAGTATGTGCGTGTGATTCGCGGTGCTAAGCATACTTTAAAACTTCTTAAGAAAAAATATGCTTTGGTTTTGATTTCTAATACTAAGCATAAGGAGATGGTTGCTACTTTGAGGGCTGCTGGTATTGAGAAGTCTACTTTTAGGTTTCTGATTGGTAATGATGAGGTTAAGCATCCTAAGCCTGCTTCTGATGCTTTGAAGCTTGCTATGAAAAAGACTAAGATTAAGAATGGTTACATGGTGGGGGATACTGTTTATGATATTCGGGCTGGTAAGGGTGCGGGGTTAAAGGTTATTGCTGTTCTGACTGGTAATCATTCGCGTGCGAAACTAAAGAAGGAGAAGCCTGATTATATTCTGAAGTCAGTCGCTGAACTGCATGGGTTATTGGGTTAAATCTATCAGAACATTCCTGTATTATCGCCTTTCCATTTTTGGAATCGTCTTTTTATCAGGTCTATCTCTCTTTTGTCAAGATCGTATCCTTTTTTGGATTTTATTTTCTTGAACACTTTTGTCTCGTCGCCTTCTTTCAGGAAGGTGCTGTGTAGGAAACTGAATTCCTCTGGGGTGAATAATAGTGGGTTTCTTCGCATTTTTTTTAGTCCTCCAACTGTTTTATCACCTTTTTTTTGAGTTCTTTGAATTGAGTATTTATTGTTGTTTCAAACCAGTTTGCATTGTTTTTGTTTTTGTTTACTGTTTTTAATGTCTTGTCCTGTCTTCTTGTTTTGTAGGTTTCGACGGTTTCGTCACATTGGTAGTCTATTAGTTTTTGATAAGAATTTTCTTTGTCTTCGGTTGCCATGCATAGTTCTCTGCCCGTGTTTGGTACTGTTCCTGTTTGGTAGGTTATTTCTGTTCCACCAACATTTATATAATAGCTTTTTAGGAAGTAGTTGCTTGCACATCCTGTTAGTAATGTTGATCCTAGTATTATGCTTGTTAGTATTTTGTTCATTTTGGTTTCCAACCCTTGATTTTTACACCATTAGCAGGTATTTAAACCTTTCTATTCTGTTACTACTGGGGAGTTTATACCTATTCTTTAAATAGTTGTTTTTATTAGAAAAACTATAATGAAAGATTATATTGATTTTAGCTACGAACCACAGAAAAACGACCTTGTTTGTGAGTATTATGTGGAGCCGAATCGCATTCCTTTGCAGAAAGCAGCTAATCATTTGGCTGGCGAAAGCTCTATAGATACTTGGTCAGACATACATACTTTGAATGAGACAATAAGGCAGAAGCTAATGCCTCATGTGTTCTATATTAACTCAAAGACTAATGCGGTGAGGATTGCTTACCATTATGATTTGTTTGAGGCTGGAAACATACCTCAGATTCTTTCTAGCATTGCTGGTAATGTGTTTGGTATGAAGGCAATAAGGAATTTAAGATTGCAGGATGTTACTTTTCCCAAGAAGATAGTAACCTCATTTCACGGTCCAAGGCTTGGTGTTAAAGGTGTAAGGAAGCTGCTTCATATTCCTAGTAGGCCATTAGTTGGAACAATCGTTAAGCCTAAGTTGGGGCTTACTGCTAAGCAGCATGCACAGGTTGCTTATGGGGCTTGGATGGGGGGTATTGATTGTGTTAAGGATGATGAGAATCTTACTTCAATGAATTTTAATAAATTTAAGGAGCGTATTGATCTGACTCTAAGATTAAAGGACAGGGCTGAACTTGAGACTGGTGAGCGTAAGGCTTACATGCCTAATATCACTGCTGAGACTTCTGAGATGATTAAGAGGTTGAGATATGTTCAGGATAAGGGTGGAAATTATATTATGGTTGATATATTGACTTCTGGGTGGTCTGCGTTGCAGACTGTTAGGAGAAATTCTTCATTGCCTATTCATGCGCATCGCGCTATGCATGGAGCTTTGACAAGGAATGAGAAGCACGGTATTTCAATGTTGTTCTTGGCTAAGATTGCTAGGATGATTGGTGTTGATACCTTGCATATTGGTACTGTTGATCTTGGTAAGATGGGTGGCTCTGAGGAAGAAGTTACTGCTGTACAGAATGTTATCCAAAAGGATGTTGTTCAGCCTGATGGGTTGTCTCATGTTTTAAAGCAGAAATGGTATGGTTTGAAGCCGGTTCTTGCTACTGCTTCAGGTGGTTTGCAGCCTGGTGTTCTTCCTGAGCTTGTAAAGAGGATGGGTAAGGATATTCTTGCTAATTTTGGTGGCGGTATTCATGCGCATCCAGATGGTACGAGAGCTGGTGCTAAGGCTGTTAGGCAGGCTTTGGATGCTTGTCTTAGAAATGTTCCTATAAGGGAGTATGCTGCTACTCATCCTGAATTGGCTAAGGCTATTAAGGAATGGGGAACTGCTTAGGAAGTTCTGTATAGCATTGGGCGGGATATCATAGCTTCATTTAATCTTTTTACTGTGTTGTTGGGCCTGGTATTTAGAATTAGACCTAGTTCTACTACAGTTGCAGGTATTTTGAAAATGGGGTTATAATATTCTTCGTAAGGTTTGTCGATGTTTAGACATTCATTGATTTTGATTGTTGCAATATCTCTTGTTGAGGCTATTTTGAAATCAATTTTGCATTTTTGGTTTTGTTTTGTAAATTTTAGGCATGTTCTTGTATCTAATCTTGATGGGAAAGCAGAACATGTTTCACGAGATTCTTTTGCAAGGATGCTTACGGTTTTGACTTTTTGCATTTCTTAGTATGTCTAAGTAGTGTGGGGTTAGTTCTTCTTTTTGTTCTTTTTTTGAGTTTCCTGTTTTTTGTATATTTTAATTATTCCTGCAGATTACTTCTTTATAAACCCATAGTTTTATAACTACTTAAAAGAGACTACAAATACTACTATTTGGTGCAAAATATTGGGAACAAATAAAACAGTCTCTAACAGTTAAGTTTAAAAAGAACTGCAGGTTTTATTTTAGAATTCGAGCCTCAGTAGTGTAGTCCGGTCAATCATTTCGCCCTTTCGAGGCGAGGACCCGAGTTCAAATCTCGGCTGAGGCATTAAATATCAAGAACCATGAAAAGAAGCTCAAGACGTTGGAAGAAGAAAGGTCAGATGCGCTGGAAATGGCAGCGTAAAAGAATGAAGAAAGAGAAGCGCAAGCGTCAGGCCAAGTAGTTCTAAATTTGGATCTCAATACCTAATAAGTTATTTATCCAGTTTACTAGTTGTATATACCAAGGGATTTCTGTTATTATAACATCAAATACTTTATTAGTTAGGTATTGTTTGCCTAATTCATCTTCGTATATTATTTGTACTGTCATTTTCCCAGTATAGAAGAATCTTCCTTGGTATGTTGTTATTACAGAATGATCTCCTTCTAGTTCTGAGAGGTCATATTGTATGACTTTGTTTATCAGTAGTTTTATGTTTTTTGCATAGTGTTCTGATTTAATTGTGAATGTCATTTCACCTTCTGAGTTGTAGGGTATTGGTTTTTGGTTTAGATTGATTAACTCGACTTTAGGGTCTTGTATTATTTTTAGATTAGGGTACGAGTACCGTATTAGGCTTTCACTTTCAGCGGTTGCGATTGTTTTTCTTGTTTCTTCATTTGTTAGAGGGAGGTTCCATGTAGTCTGTTCTTCTACTCCTTTTTCTAATGTTTTTGTTTTGCAGTCTTCTTCAAAGCAGAATTTTATGTTTTGCAGAACAGTGTTTCCTATGTTTTTTGCGTTGCAGGTTAGTATTGCAATTTCTTC
Source organism: archaeon (assembly GCA_043797705.1). GTDB lineage: Archaea > Nanobdellota > Nanobdellia > SCGC-AAA011-G17 > GW2011-AR17 > JAZDPJ01. Next base: position 22,592 of record JAZDPJ010000002.1, on the reverse strand, counting down.
TTGGTAGTATGTTTCTTTATTTAGGCTGCATTTCCAGTCTAGGTTTGGAAAGAAACTTTTGTCTTCTCTTTCACTTAAGGAGGCGGTTATGTCTTCGGCCCACATTTTTGATACGGTTTCATAGTTTTCTGCAAATTTTATTGTGCTTTCTGCTGTTCCGGCAAAGGGGCTGTATACTTCAACTATAGTTGAGTAAACTGAGTTAGGATCAACTTCTTCAGGTATTATTACTGTCCAGAACACGGATGTACTTTCATGGGGTCCTAGGAGAACTTCTTTTGTGCTTTCTGTTTCAAGAAGTTTTGGTGCTTTTTTAACTATTATCTTAAGAGGCACATAGTAATCATTTGGGTTTTCTGCTATGACTTGTACTGGGACATAGCTTCCGGGTCCAACTTTGTATTTCATAGGTTCAACAGATATTTTTGCATATGTTTCAAGGTCTTTGTGTTCTTCTTGGATCCTGGTGTCTACTTTGAGGTCATCAAATATTAGGTCTATATCTCTTGCTTTCCAGGAGTAGTCTACTGATGCTGCTCCTGAGTCTGCTGCTTCTTTGAATTTGACATGTGTTGGGTCTACCCATCCAAATTGTCCGTATGTTACATCAAAGGGTATCCAGCCTTTTCCAGGATAGTAGGCTTCTGCCCATCCGTGATTTCCGAAGCTGTCGCCTATGTTGCTGTATGCTTGCCCTGCTACAAATTTTGCAGGGATTCCTACAGATCTCAGTAATGAGATGTATAGGTTTGTTATTTCATCGCATACTCCTCTTTTATTTTCGAGGACCCAGCTTGATTTTTGTACAGCGTCAGCGGTAAGTGTTGTTAGTTCATAGTTAATGTTGGTTTTTACCCAGTCTGCAAGCTTGAACATCACTTTGTATAGATCGGTTTCTCCGGCGATTATTTCTACTGCTTTGTTTGTTATGTCCTCATTTGTATCTATAAATTCTGTGGGTTCTGTGAGGCTGATATAGTTTTTGTCTAGATTTGAAATTGGGAATCTTTGGGTGTTTAATACTTTTTTTAGGGTGTTCTGTGTTGTTATTTCTGTTTTTATTAGATATGAAAATTCTTGTTCGTGGCGGGGATTTTCCCAGTTTATGACTAGTGATCCGGCGCCTTCAGTTATTTGTCCTGCAGGGGTTATTGCTGTTGATATGATTTTTCCTATTTGGTATTCAGAAACAAGGGGTATGAAGCTTATGTTTACTATTATTGATTCCAAGTTTGGTTTTGTGCCTGTTTCTATTACATTCATTTTTCCGCTAATGTCAGAGGTTAGTTTAAGGCCGCTGTGGTCTAGGTAGCTTTCACTTGCAGATATTATGGGGATAACTAGGAGGAATACTAGGAATAATAGTTTTTTTATGTTATTTCACCTCTTTTTTGAATCGTTCTATGAATATTTTGAAATCATTTTTGCTCACACTTCCTCCGCAAGCGTTTTCATGTCCGCCGCCGTAGCCGTCAAGTCCTTCCATACTTTTTTTTACTATTTTTGGTAGCTTTCCTTTTTGGCTTCTTATGCTCATTATCACTCTGTCTTCTTTTTCTCTTCCGATTAAAATTACTTTGTCAGGGTATAGGTAGAGTAATTCATTTGATAACTCTCCAGTTAGGCTTAGTTTTGTCGAGGGGTATGTAAATAGTAGGAGTTTGTCTTTTTTAACTTTGCTTCTGGCTTTTTTGAGAAGTTTTTGGTAGGGTTCTTGTATGGCTAGGTATTTTTTGTAGAGGTATTTGCCTCTTGATGTTGTTTCGTTAAGTATTTCATATGGGTTATTTAGTCTTGTTAGGATGGATACGGCTCTGTTCACTTCTGTTGTTGATCCTTTTAGTACTGATCCTATTATCCTGATTAGTTTTCCCAGCTCTGTTGTGTATAGTGCTTCTCCTGGGTCTGTTATGTGTCCGATTAGTCCTGGGTATTCTTTTATTAGGTCTTCTAGGAAATCTGGGATTTGCCAGTCTCCGAGTATTCCGCATGCGGCTATCCACTTGTCTTGTTGTGTAACTTTGTAGCACCAGTAGCTTGTTGGTCTGTTGTCTTTGTTGTCATTTTTCATTGGGTTGAAATACTTGATGTTTTCTCTTTCAACTGGGCTATGGTGGTCTATCCAGACGATTGGCACATCTGTTGCGTCAATGAATTCTTGCTCTACGATTGGTTTATCTAGAATGAATACCTGGTCTGGGTTTATTTCATTTATTTTTTTGACATATCTTTGGTCGATTATTGGCGAGGATTTTACGACTATTCCCCTTCCTTTTCTGCAGTACCTTTTTAGTAGGAGGTAGGAGGTTACTCCATCTGGGTCATCGTCATATAAGAATAATGGTCTTTCTGATTGGTGTAGCAGTTGTCTTATTTCTTTTATTTCTGCTTCGGGTATCATAACTTTATTATTGCTTAAAAGGTATTTAATTCTTTCTTAAAGATTATTGAATGCTTCTGCTATTTGTTGGTCATTCCATCCTTTTGCTTTTAGTTCTGCTTTTATCTTGTCGTCTGTTGCTCCCTTTGCGCGCATACTTGTGATGTATGTTGCGACAGGTTTTTTTGGTTGGGTTGTGGCAGGTTTTTGTGCAAGGGGTCTTAAAGAGGATGTTTTTTTATAGAAGTCAGATATGTCTGCGGCAGGTTTTAGTTGTACTTTTTCAAAGTTTGTTTCTTCTTTTGTTTCTCCTTCGGGTTTTTTGGTTATTAGTAGGTAGGTTATGGTTCCTCCGCCAGCAATTATGAGGACTATTATCATTATTGCAATTAGTAATGTTTTGTTTCCGGATTTCTCTATGCAGGTGTTTGCTTGGCAGATTTCACTTTTTCCGCATGCACAGTCTTCTTCGCAGTTTCCGCAGTTTTCGTCTGCTTCACAGATGTTGTCGCCACATTCTGGTTCTTGGGTTTGTTCTCCTAGGAGAGATTCTGTTTCTATGTCAGGTTCAGATTCTGGTTCTGCTACTGTTATTGTCCAGATTCTTGTTGCTTCGTTTGTTCCGTCGCTTACTACTGATTTTATTGTGTGGCTTCCTTCTTTGGTGTTGGTGTATGTGTAACTGTCTCCTGCTTCTCCGTCTGCTAGGACATTGTCTATATACCATTTGACTGTTAGGGTGCCATTGCCTGATTTTGTTATGGTGAAAACTTGTATGTCTCCAATTGCGAGTTCTGGATCGTTTTGTGGTTCGTAGCTGGTTATTTCGACTTGGGGTGTTGATTCTTTGACTGTTAAGGTTATGTTGTTTGTTTTTGTTGTTATGCTTCCGGCTGTTGCTGTGAATATTATAGACGTTATTCCTGTCCAGTCTTTGCCGGGTATTAATGTTGCTGTTCCGTTGACTATGGTTGTTGTGATGCTTGTTACTGTTGGTGCGCTAAATGTGATGTTCTTTGTTCCGCTGCAGTATCCTATGAGGGCTATTGTTGTATTTTCGTTTTTCAGCCATGTTTGGTCAGGTATTGTTTGGCAGCTTAGTGCTCCGTCTGCTACTGTCACAATTATTTCGTTACTTACTGCTGTTCCTGATGTGAAGGTGAGTGTTTCAGTTGTTGCATTTGCTGCTGTGAGGCTTACTTGGTTGTCTGTTCCTATTGTTATTGTTATTGTTGTGTTTCCACTTACGGTTACTTTTGTTGTGTCTGTGAAATAATCGTCTAGATCGAATGCATTTGGTAGTGCTTCTCCGGCATTTAGGTTTTGGTCAGGTATTGTTCCTGTGAATCCGGGGATTATTGCGTTTACTGTGAATCCAAATACTGTTGATTCTATTCCTCCTGTGGCTGCGCATTTCCATGTGTATGCTCCGTTTGCGATGTTGTTTATTGTGTAGTCTAGGGGAGTGTCTGTTGTTGTGTAATTCGCTTCAAGTGTTCCGGATATGTCTGTGTGTAGTGTGATTTGGGCGGGGGTATCGGTTTCGCAATGGAAAGATACATCTGCTGAGGTTAGTATTGCTGCATCTGCAGGGGTTCTTGTTAATTCGTTTATTGTTAGCGCTGTTGCTGTTTGTGCTAATAGTGCTATTATTAGAATTAGCATTACCTCTCTTTTCATAATTTGTTTGTTTGTTCTAGGGGTTTATATATTTTTTCTCTTAGAATTTAATAAAAAAGTTAAAAATTTTGGTTTTATTTCTTTTTTTTATCGAATTTTTTCCAGGCGTTTGCGACTGCTTTTGCTCTTCTTTCAATTCTGCCTAGCATTGCTTTTCTGAGTGCGCTTGCTCTTACCACTTTTTTCTTTTTTAGTATTTTTACAAGTGGGTCTACAACTTCTTTGATAAGTTTCTTTGTCTGTGTAGCTTTGAGCTTTGCGTCTTTTGCCGATTTCTCTATTGATTTTCTTAGTTTTGCAGCGCTGAATGCCTGTTTCTTTCCGCTTTTTTTTAGTACATGGGAAACCATGGCTATCACCTCTATTAAATTTATGTCCAGAAGGTTTATAAGTCTTTAGTTGTAATTTTGTATTATGATTGAGTATTTTGTTTATGGGTTATTGGTTTTGTTTGCTTTGAGTTTTGTTAAGATTAAGGGTAAGCGTTTGATTAATTTCAGGCGTTTTTTGTTTTTGCTTGTTTTATTTCCTTTGATTTTGTTGGTTGTGCTTTTTAGTTCTATGGTGATTGTCATTATCTTGCTTATGTTTATAGTTATTTTTGTTATTGGTTACTTGTATGTGTTGTTTGGTCGTAAGAAACGAAGCGGTCGGGTAATTGTGGTTAGGTAGCTGTTTTCTGGGAAAAGTTTATATACTACTTATGGGTGGTTACTGATATGGCAAACTTGAAGAGTATTGTAAAGAGTACATTTTTGGCAGGGGCAGTGGTCCTTTCTTCATTGGGTCTTTGTCCGGGGAGGGCTCATGCGGCAGATAAGGATGTTTATCGGGATGAGGTTTCAATAAACACTAACTATGCAACATTCAATATAAACGGTGAGGAATATCAAAAGGGCGTGTCTCTAGATCTTGAAAGTAAATTCGGGATACCTGTCAGGGAATGGCTGGATATTCAGACTAATTTGAAATTTAATCATCATAGCTATAGCTCATTGGATAAAAAGTCTACTGAGACGATTGATAATTTGGAGCTTAAGGTGGGCGGAAAAGTAGAGTTATACTCATCAAACGGTCTTAAGTTTTATCTGGATATGGGGGGTAAATATCTTTTGAACCATGAGAAGATGGTATTTGAAAGAAATGAAGCCTATATAATGGGGAATCTTTGGGGGCCAAGTTTGGCGGTTGGAATTGAAGGGTCGAATTTTGATTTTTCAATTTCACTTTCAACGCTTTTGGGAATTGAGGGCTCTAGTTATGAGAAAGATTATGGTTCTCAAGTTGAGCAATTGAGCGTAAACCTTACGCCTAGGTTTTGGAGGATCGAGGTTCCTATGGAATGTGAACTGTTTTTTCAGAGTGCCGCAGAGTATAAGGGGTATTATCCAAATCTTCTATTAAAATTCACTTTAAAGCCAGGAATAGCTCTGACAGAGCATGTAGGGGCATTCATTAATATCACCCATAGCAATATGTTTCTTGAGGAATATTATGAAACTTTTGATGTTGGAGGAGGATTTAAGATAAAATGGTAAACGGCTTGTTTAGGAAGCTTAAGGGAGCCTCGCTTGGATTGGTTATGGCAGCAACGGCTTCTGCAGGTTGCGGGAGTAATGGCATGCCGATGAAGGGCGACTATCCGAAGTTGACACCTGAGATAAAGATGCGGCTTGAGACAGAGATTCTTGGTCTTATTGAAAACAATAGTCGTGTGGTCGAGGACAAGGAGTTATATGGCTCCGAAGATTCGCAGGAATTCGTGTCATTTGAAGGTGCGCCAAAGGAGTTTTTGAATTATTTTATAGATTTTACACAGGAAGCCTATCAGGAAAAGGGAATAGAGATGCCTGATCTTCAGGGAATCACTTTGTCATTGGGCTCTACTGATGAAGTGCATGAGATATGTGGCGAGGGAGCTATAGGATGCCATGGTTCGAATCATATTACAATAAGTGACGAATTTCCCTTTGAGGAGTTTTTTCGGATATTTGCTCATGAATTTGGGCACCAGATTTATTCTGGTAATATGGAGTATCCTTCAGAGGCAAATGAATCATACAGCGCTATAAAGCTTTATGAGTTTTCGAAGAGGATTGGCTCATTGATGGTTAGTAATTCATTTGTTTGGGGAAGCAGGAGTCCATTTGAAGATCAGACTCCTTTCAATAGGAGGTACTCTAAGGGGCGTCTTTTCGGGATAGTTAATTTGAATGATAACTTGGGGGATGTAGAGGAGGCAATGGATTATGTTGCGCATACAAGGTTACTGGCAATAGAAGCGAGGTTGGAGGATAAGGTGTCGGAATATAAGACTGATGATCCTTTGGATATGTGTTTTGAGGAGTGGGATAAGCTTTTGGATTCTTTTTATTTTCTTAGTAATTTGAGGGATGGTGGCTTAACTTTTCCCGAGGATAGCGAGTTTGCTGGATATATGAAATTGCTTAATTATAATAACTTTAAAGATGGTTTTAGTGGAAATAATCTGGTTGAGGGCTATTATGGGCTGCTGAGGCAAATTGAGATTTCGAGCTACTCGGTTAATCCTTATTTCAAGGGAAAGGTGGTGGATTGGTTGACTGAGAAGAATTATGGGGCTATTGATGCCTTGACAGTTGAGGGGGATTTGGTGTCAGATGAGATTTATGGTCTCGCAAGAAGCATAATCGACACAAACAAAGATTATCCTTGCACAGTTAAGGATCCTTATGAATGTCCGGTTGCCATTAGAGGGATAAGGAGTCCTCATGTCTTTGCGTATTATGTTTCAAACTATGCTGCATATAATGGTGATGATGATTCGAGGAAGTTGGAGTCGTTGGATGATGCAGTGGATTTCATAGAGAGGTTTTACCCTGATGCCAGTTTCTTTACTGGCGATTTCACGGCGTTGGAAAGTTCGATACAGACGCAGACAAATAATTACGTGCCTCCGATAGCTACGAATGCTGGCATTTACGCTTTGGGTTATAATCCTGACTTGGCGTTTAGGTTGTTCTCAGCTGCTGTTGCTGTTGATTGCTTGGGGCATCCTAGGGTTTATGCGGTGGATAAGAGCTGCTGGGAGATGAAGGAGCTTGCTCAATCTTATTTGGATAAGATTAATGCTAGGTAGGGATGGGGTCTTCTACGGTTGCTATTATTGTTGCGTTTGGGTTGCTTAGGAATTCTTCTTTTTTTAGGTCGGCTATTACATAGTAGGTTTCTTGTTTTAGGACTTTGAATTGTGATTCTAGGTTTTCCATAAAGTCTTCCATGTCTTTTATGTGGACAAATATCATTTCAACTAGGTAGTCATAGCCGTTGTTTATTTTGTATATGCTGTTTACATTTCCGTTTTTGCTTAGGTATTCCTGTACTTTTTCTCTTTGGTTTCTTTCTACTTTTAGGAGTATCTTTGCTCGTGTGTTGTATCCTAGCTTTGCAAAGTCTACTATTGCTGTGTGCTTTTTTATTATGTCTCTTTCGTATTGTCTGAGTTTGTCGTAGATTGTTGATACTGGGACTCTTGTTGCCCTGCTCATTTTTGTTAGGCTTAGTCTGGCGTTTTGTCTTAGTGCTGATAGCACTATTAGGTCTTGTTTTTTCATCTTATTACCTCCTTTTTTCGGTAAGATTTACAATGTATTTGGAATTGTGTGTCTATAAAGAAGTTCTGTTAAGTTCTTTGTTTACTGGGCAGGGCACTCAATTTAACTCAAAAGTTAACTATTCTTGGCAAGTTTTATAAATCGTTAACTGTTTGCATTGGGGATAATGCTATTGCCGATTAATTTTCCGGGGTTTGAGGGACAGAATACTAAGTCTAAGGTGGTTTCTCTTCTTTCTCAGAAGTATCCTTTGACTAAGATGAAAGTTTATAGGGAGTTGAAGAGTAATGGTTTGAGTTTGGGTTTTCATGCTATTAATAAGGCTGTGAATGAGCTTGAGGAGAGCGAGGTTCTTTCTAAGTCTGATCGTCAGTATAAGTTGAATTATGAGTGGGTTTCTAGGTTGCATAATTTTGTGGATGGGTTGCAGAGTAAGTTGCTGGATGAGAAGGGTTGTTTGATTCATGGTGTGAAAGATTTGAAGCAGGAGGGGAACATTACTACTTTGACTTTTGATAATCTTCTTGATATGGATCATTATTCAAAGGGGGTTCATGATTATTATTACTCAAAGCTTTCTGAGAAGGATATTGTTTGCTTAGTGTTCGATCACCATTGGTGGCACATCCTTTATCCTGAGAAAGAGTATAATGATTCTGTTCTGAATAAAAGGTTTTATTGCATTTGCACTAAGAATACTCTGCTTGATACGACAGGTAGTGATTTCAAGAAGGCTTTGGGTATGAATGTTTTGCATAGTTCTAAGATGAGTTCTACTAATTTTGCTGTCTACGGGGATGTTGTCATTCAGAATTTTGTTGGCAAGGATATTGTGGATGGTCTTGATAAGTTTTTTGTAAATACCAAGTCGTTAAAGGACATTGCTGCTCCTCAGAAGTTTGTTAATAAGGTCTTGAAGAAAGAGGGGAAGGTAATAGTCTTGATAAATAAGAATGCTGAGTTGGCTGCGCAGTTGCGTAGTAAGGTTCTTGATTGTTTTAAGAAGTGATTATTTCAGTATTTTGAAGTTGCGAAGCAGTTCTTCTTCTCCGTGTGTTTCGCTGAAAGATAGGATTTTGGTGAATCCGATTTGGTATTGTGTGTGCAGGAATTGTAATTCATTTCTAAATATCCCTGTTTGTCCGGATACATTTGATAGGTACCATTGCATCCACATTGCGAATCCTTCTTGACGCTCTCGGGTTTCTTCTAGGAGTTTGCTGAGCTCTATGTAGTAAGGGTTGCTTTCTCTGAATATGGCCAGTTCATAAGGAGTTGTTATTTTGGCTTTTTTCTCGTCTTCTGCCAATTTATTCTCCAATGTGTGTGTCAGCTCTCCTAGCGGGGTGTTCTCGTCGTGCAGTCCATGGCCGAAATATTCGTGGAATAATAGCTGTGGGCTGAGCAGTGGGTCGTAGACTATGTGTGCTGAGTAGTTTCCTGAGAAGTATACTCCCTTGGTTCGTGGCGTGAGCAATTCTGAGTCGCAGAATTTTTTCCATTCCTTTTGTGTGTATATCTTTAGTGTTGATTTCTCTGGGGCTATTCCGAATCTGTCCAGTAGGTGTCTTGTCATTCGGTCTTTTAGGTCAATGATTTCTTTCATCTTGCGGTTTTAAGGCCATAATCTCATATATAAGTGTTTCTACTAAGAAGTAATGACAATAGAAACATTTATATATCAGTAACCTCACTAAAAACTATAAAAAACGGGGGATAAACCAAAATGACAGAAGACAATAAAACACCAGAATTACTAACATCCGGAGTACAGACGCCAGAACAAGAAGAAAAACAAACACTGGATGAAGAATTACTAGAAAGAATAAACAAACAAAGTGCAAGACTTAACAAAGTAGTCGAGGATGAAGAAGCAAAAAAAGCGGTTATTGAAAAACCAGATTTTACACCAAGTACTGTTGATTATAGCCCAGAGTATGAACTTGTAACAAAGAGGATATGTGATGAGAACCCCGAAGTTGTAGAGGGTATTATGGACGAGATCATAGTTCTTTACGCAGATAACATAAAAACTAATGGCAAGAAAGCTGAAGGCTTTGGAACAAAAGTTTACAGTAGACTTAATGATCACTTGAAGAAAGAGCATTTTGGTTTCCAAGATGCAACAAAAAATGCAGGAAATAAAGCTCTTAAAAGACTTATTGAAAGTTATCATGGTCTTGATGAAAAAAAGCTTAACAAAGAACTTGAAGATGAGGAAAAATTGAATTCTTCACTGTTTGATGGGATAAGGAGCCAGGTAGCAAAGACTTTGACACAGAGACTTAATTCTGAGGCTATTGAGGATATAAAAGAACATGCTTCAGGAGACGCTGCTGGTTTCAGAAGTTATGTTAAGGTACTTGCTGATAAGCAGGATGTTGATTACAAGGAAAATGATATGGAAAGCTTTGAAGGTATTTTCGGAGTGTATCTGGAATCAGCAAATAAAATGATACAAGAGAAACATAAGAAGAAGCGTTAAGCTTCTCTTTTTTTAATTTTTTAAAATGGTAAAAGTTTTTGATTTCGGTGCTTGCAAAAGTTATTCTCTCCTAAGAGAGAAATATGCAAAAATAGTTTCAAGTACAAATAGCGAACATGGTGATTCTGTAGTAAATGATTATAGAAAAGCTACTTTAGAAAATCTTGAAAATAAAATTAAAATAGCTGAAACCAGAAGGATACTCCTATCAGATTAACTATTTTTTCTCTAAGTACCTTTTGATTTCTTTGACAAATGCTTCTGCATCTTTTTTGTATTGGTCATATTGTTTTCCAGTGATTTCTTTTGTGGTTCTGTCTGTTATGCCTTTGAATGTTTTGTACATTGTTTGCATTGTCTTTGCAGATTTCTGGCTCAGTATTCTTTTCTTGACTAGTGTTTTTTGCAGTAAATCTGCTGCGTGGGAGGGTGTTGGCGGTACTTCTCCGTATTTCATCAGTGCTGCATGTGCGGAGTTGATTACTGCCCAATACAGGTCAACTGTTGCGCCTAATAGGTGTTGTTTTGCTCTGCCTATGTCTGCTGGTGCTAGTACGAAATATGTTTGTATTGACTCTTGGCTGGGTCTTATTCTTCCTTGGTCAAGTAATGTTTGCAGTGGGTCAAAGAATCCTGTGTCAATTAGTGCTGTGCCGTATCTTAGCAGGTTGGTTGCAACTGGGTCTCCTACTCGGATGTATTCCCAGAAGCTTGTGAATTTCATGGATTGTATATGAAGTTTTTTTGGAGCAACATCAGCAACTGTTTTTTCTAGTATAATTCTGTATGTTTCAACGAGGTCTTGCGTGAATTTTACTCGTACATCGTCTAGTATGACGAGGATATCGATGTCTCTGTTGTTTTTTTTGCCTGCCCCTCCAAAGAGGACTATTGCTCTTATGAACTCTCCGAATTCTTTGTAGAGTTTTTGGGAGAATTTTCTTGCGGTGTCTAGTTCTGTTTGTGTGTGTCCTATCGGTTTTTTTGTTTTCCTTTGTATTTTGAATTTCATGTGTATCGACCTCTTTTTTTATTCCATTGGGGTGTCAGAGTACCATCCCCATGTTTCTTTGTTTGGTAGTAAGGTTCCTTGGACATATCTGGTGGTATGTGTACTTCCCAGGTATCCTCCGCTTATGTCTGTCCAGCTTTGTGCTGCTCCTCCGCCTACTCTGTACATTGGTGAGTTTGATAGGTGTTCCCATGCACCTGTTAGTGCAGTGTATATTCCTCCTTCTTGTTCGGATTGTGATCCTGGTTCAACTACGAATTTCCCTTCGTATCCTTCTGCTCTTATTTCTTTTATGAATTCTTCTATTGGTGCGTTTCCTTGTCCAGGTGTTAGGTGTTCGTCTTCGAATCCGAAGTTGTCTGCTAGGTGGATGTTTCCTATTATGCCTTCTTTTTGTAATTTTTTTGCTTCGTTAACTAGCCATTTTTTGAAGTCTTTGTCATTTCCTTTGAAGTATTTTTTCCATGTGTTTGCGTGTCCTATGTCGAATGTTGCTTTGATTCTGTCTGCTGCTATCTTGTCAGCTTCTGTTTTTCCTACTTTTTTCTTTATTAGTTGTTCAGCCATCTTTTTTCTTGATTCTACCACTATGTTCCTGAGTTCTTGGGGGTGGCTGCCGTATTGTTCTGGGAATATGTTTTCTGGAGATATAACCAGGGGATGTTTTAGCTTTTGTTTTTTTTCAACTTCATAAGCGTAAAGTCCTAGTTTAGCTATGTTTTCTGCTGTTTTTTTTGTTGCATAGCTGGATAGGGTTTGTATTTTTCCTTCTTGTTCTTTTATTTGTTCTAATTTTCTTGCGTGTCCCTCTACTCCGTTTTTTGCATAGTCTATTTCGCGTTGTATATTTTCTTTTGCTTTATCTAGGTACTTTATTGGATCTTTGAGATAATTTTTGTGTTCTGGAGTTCCTTCTTTGGGTTCTATTCCTTGTGTTTCTATCATTTGAAATGCTTCGCCGTGTCCTCGTCCTGGCTTTTTTTGTTCTTTTCTGTATAATTCTGCTTGTTGTTCAGATAGCTTTTCTTTTTGTTTTTGTGATTTCTCCATGTTTTCTCGCCATCTTCCTAATTCTGCTTTCTGTTGTTGTTTTTCTTCGGTTTTCATTTGTTTATAGAAATATTCTTCATCTGTCAGTTCAGAGTTTGACTTTTTTGCTTCTTCAATTTCTTTTTTATGTTCTTTTATGTATTCTGTGAAGTTGTGTTCTTTTTTGAAGACCATTTCTCCATGTTCATCAAAAATGAATTCTCCGTTTTCCTTTTTGGGCTCTGGGATTTTCATGTCTTTTGATAATCCCATCTCAAGTTTTCCAGTTTCTTTGTTTACCAGGTAGATTGAACCTTCTGTTTCTTCTGTTTCAGATGCTTCAAAAACTGCTTCTCCGCCTTTTCTTTCTGCTTCAACTATGCTTCTTGGGAATTCTCCTGTGTGTATTACTACTGGTCCTCCGCCGGCTGTGTCTGCTGCGAAGTCTATTGCTCTTTTGACTTCTCTTATATTTTGTTCTGCTGTTCTTTCTGAGAATTTTCCCTCTTGGGGGTTTAGTCCTGCGAAGCCCATGGCATTTGCGCTTGCGTGTGTGCTTAGTGTGACATCATTTAGCTTTGCTAGTTGTCTTATGTCTTCTCTTTTTTCTTTGCTTATTGATTCTGGGGTTACTCCTGTTGGTTGGCTTATGCTTCCTTTTCCCATTCCCATGAATCCTAGTTCTATGTGGCTGGCTCCTGCTTTTATGTGTGCTTGGATGTTCATCCAGGGATCTCCGATTCCTGAGGATAGTCCTATGTCTCTTGGGCTTATTGTTATCTTTTCCACTTTATCTTTGTCCATTGCGTGCCAGTAGTCTGTTCCGAAGTCCACCATAGAATTACCATTAGTTAGGAGCATTTATTAACCTTTCGAACCTGCAAAAAGTTTAAATTCTTGGTATAATTACTAGTGTCAAGGTGATACTATGGAATTAAAAACTGATGAAAAAAAACTTTTGCTTATTTTGCTAAAGGATCATTTGAAAGAGGTTGCTGCGAACACTAAGTTGTTGAATCAGCAGGCTGCTGTTTTTGCTGCGGAAGCTAAGTATGAGGATTTTGTTGAGGATTTGATTAAGAAACTTAGTTAGGCGCTCATCATTCCGTTTGCTTTTTTGAACACATCGTATAGTACGAAGGATAGTTTTGCTGCTGTTTTTTCTGCTGATATCTTTTGGTCTTCCTCTGCGTATCTTTGTTCTTTGCTAGGCCCTCTTTTTCCCGGTAGGAACATTTTTACGCCTTCTGCAAGTCCTTTTACTGGTTCTAGATAGTCTGTTTTTGGTCTTTTGGCTTCTTTTTTCTCTTCTTCTCCTATTTGTTCTCCTGCTTCTTTCAAGTATTTGACTAGGTCTTCTTTTAGTGCGTCCATCGATGCGTCTATTGATGCTACGAAGTCTATGTCTTGTTCTTCCATGTTTCTTTTGTAGTCGTCCATTTGTTCTTCTGTTATTACATATGGTTCGATGATTATTTCTGTTCTTCCGGAGTGTATGGGTTGTTTTTGTCCTTGCGGAGTGTAATGCAGTTCTGGTCTTGTTACGAAGGTTATTTTTACTCTTATGCAGCTCATATATTTTTTGCCTGGTTGTGTTGCTAGTAGTTCTAGTTCCATTTTGCTTGTTTCGAATGCGTTTACTATGTCTGAGTCATAGATGTCTCCCCGCATTTCCAGGCTTTTTAGTGTTTGGAGGTACGGTCTTAGCCAGCTCATGTACAGTTTGATTGTGTTGTAGTGTTGTCTTAGTGTTTTGATTAGGAATTGTTTTTTCTGTTTTAGTTCGTAGTTTGTCCCTTCTTTCCATTGGTAGAAGGAGTACAGTTTTTTTGCCAGTACATCTTTCACTTTGGTCGGTGCTTCTACTGTTTTTACTATATTGTTCACATCGCTTGCTTTTTTTACTTTGATTTTGAAGAATAAATCTGGCAGTGTTACGAATCCTACTTTTGTTGCTAGACCGTATACTGAGTTTGGATTTTGTGTTCCTTGTTCTACTTGTTCTATCCAGATTGATTTGAGTGCTACTTCTGCTGCTTCGTCTCCTTTTGCACTGTCATCGTAGTATCCTAGTCTTTCATCTAGTATCCTTAGTTCTCTTATTTGAGGGTATAGTGTTTTTACCAGTTGCCCTATTTGTGTAAGATAGTTGCTTAGTTGCTGCTGCATTGCGCTTGCTTTTGTGCCCATCTGTGCGTGGAAGCTGCTTCCTGCTGATGCTCCGAATAGGTCTTTTATTTTTTCTACTTTGAATCCGAGTCCGTGTTCTGGTTCTTCTTTTAGGAATCGCATTATCCAGAAGTAGTATTTTTCCACTCCTCCGCCCATGCTTTCGAGTACTAGTTTGAATCTGTCTTTGCCGTTGTCTGGCTGGACATTTGGTTCCCCTTGTATGAGCGGATTTTTTTGGTCTCTTTGTTTTTTCAGCTCTTCGGGAGAGGGTTTTTCTTCTTTTTTTAGAAGTTGGTCAAGCATTCCTGGCATATGTTTTACTAGCGTTTGTGTTTATATAAATCTTTTTATGTGTTTTATCTTCTTAATAACCTTTGGATAGTCTGTCTTGACTACGTAGATTATTATTAATGCGACTCCTATGCAGCTGAATGTGTCTGCTAGGTTGAAGACTGGCCATTTCCAGATGAGGATAAAATCTCTTACATATCCAAAGAATATCCTGTCTATCAGGTTCCCTATTGTTCCGGCGAACAAAAGGATCATTCCTAGGGATAGTGATTTGCTGAAATTCTTTCTTTGGGAGAGTTTGAGGTAGTAATACAGGATTATAATTATTGCTACGATGCTTACTGTGGTTAGTATTGGTGTTGAGTCTTTTAGCGTTCCAAAGGCGGCTCCTGTGTTCTCTGCATATTTTATGCCAAAATTGCTAGTCACTAGTGCTCTTGTGTTTTCAAAGGTATTTTTGAGTATCTGGTCCAGAATTATCAGTGCTCCTCCAGTAAAGAATAGTCTTTTCATCTTGCGTATATTTGTAGGTATTCTTTTATTTCTGCTATTAGTTTTTGTGATTCATTGAATATTTCGTCTTCATAGTATGTTAGTCTGTCTTTTATTAGTATTTTATCGTAGATTAGTCCTGCTGCTTTTCCGAATGGTTTATTTGTCCAGATGTTTATGTTTTTTATCATTGTTGTTGTGAATTTGAGTTCAACGCTGCCTTTGTTCATCATTTTCTTTTCATTGCCTACTGTTACTTCTACATTGGAGAGATCTGTTGCTTTTAGGAATATCTCGGTTAGTATGGAAACATAGTTGTCTATTTCTTTTGGGCATTCCCATCTTATTTCTACGGTTTGTGTGTTGTCTTGGTTGTCTATTTTTTTGTATTCTATCTCTTTCCAGTTGTAGTCGTAGTGCTTGAACCATTTGGCCATTTCTGTGTATAGCTCTTCAAAGTTGAATACTCCTTTGCTTTTCAGCTTGTAGCCGTCTATTATTTTGCTCTTTTCTTCAAGTTCGTACATAGTCTCCTTTAAGGTTGCGTTATTAATAAATGTTTATGTTAGTAAACTTTTTAAAGAGGGCGACTTTTCTTAAAATCTAATATCTTAATGGAGGTTAGATATATGAAAAAATTTGTATTTGTTGTTTTGAGTATGTTGTTGTTGGCGAGTGTTGCGACAGCTTCTATGCTTATTCCTTCGTCTGATAGGGCGAAGGAAAGATCAGCGGCTCCTGATCATTCTCCAGTTATTTCGGTTACTGATTCTGGTGAGTGGGAGCTTGAAAGAGTGGACTTTATACATTACGCAAAGCCTAGTGTGAAGCCAGTTAAACCTACTGGGTCTAGTACTTGCTACAAGCTTATGGGCGTTAAATGGAAGGCGCTTCCGGTTAGTTATGTGGTGAACCCTGCTAATACCTATGGTTTGTCTGAGGAGTTTGTTATGAATACTTTTGCGACTTCTGCAGAGACTTGGGATGATGTGACTTTGGCAGAGATTTTCAGTAACACTGCTGGTGTGGATTATTCTGCGCAGTATGGTGTGCAGGATTACCAGAATTCTGTTGAGTTTGGAGAGTATGGGGCCAGTAATGTTATTGCAGTGACATCTGTCTGGTACACGCGAGTGGGTAAGCAGATTGTTGAATTTGATATGTTGTTCAACACAGCTTTTGCTTGGGGAGATGCAACTGTTGATTCTTCTTTGATGGATTTCCAGAATATTGCGACTCATGAGCTGGGGCATGCTGTTGGCTTGTCTGATTTGTATACGGATAGCTGTTCAGCAGTGACTATGTATGGTTATTCAAATTATGGTGATGTTGCAAAACGCACTCTTGAACAGCCAGATGTGACAGGTCTGCAAAGTATGTATGGGCTTTAAGCCCTTTTTTTCTTTTTTAATAAACTTTAAATAAGGCTCTGTTCTATCTTGACCTATGAAACTTAATAAACTAGAATTACGCAGACAAGTTTTCCATGCTTTGCTTGGTGTTGTGATTGTTTTGGGTGTTTTGTATGATATCTGGACTGTGAAAAGGCTACTGTTAATTTTTATTGTAGGGGTTATTGTTTCTAGTCTAAGTGTAAAGTATAAGGTTCCTGTCGTTTCTTGGTTTTTGAAGCTGTTTGATAGGGAAAAAGAAAAGATTCCTGGTAAAGGGGCTATGTTTTTTGTGTTGGGTTCTTTAATCGTTCTTGCTTTGTTCCCTCAGGGCATTGCGTTGGCTGCTATTTTGGTTATGGCTTTTGGTGATTCTGCTGCGACTCTTGTTGGTATACATTTGGGAAAGATTAAGTCTGTTAGTTTGAAGACTTTAGAGGGTTTTTTTGCTGGGACATGCGCCGGTTTTATTGGTGCGTTATTTTTTGTGGATTATGTTTCTGCTTTTGTTGGTAGTGTTGCTGCTATGTGTTTTGAGGTTTTGGATCTTCGTTTTGGTGGCAGAATTATTGATGATAATCTTATGGTGCCGTTGGTTGCTGGTTTGGTTATGTATGTTCTTACCTTGTTATAGGTAGTTTATCTGCTTTTCCTAGTAGCCATTGTTTGTGGTAGTTGCTTAAGCTGGCTAATTTAAGTCTTATTCCTAGTTTTCCAAGTTCTTTTTTTAGGTATGCTGCGTGTTTTTTGACTTTTATTTTGTCGAATTTTGTGTCGGCTAGTTTGGTTCCTGGCTTTGGGATGAATGGGTTTATGGAAGCGTATACTTTGTGGCGGGATATTTTTTTCATTTCTTTGATGAACTCTACCATCTCTTTGAGATCTTTTTCTTCTTGGTTTGGCAGTCCTATCATGAAGTACAGTTTTATTGTTTTGAATGGTTGTTTGTTTGTCATTTTTGCAAAGTTGAAGAACAGTTCGTCTTTCATTGGTTTTCCTATTGATCCTCTTAGTTTTTCATTGCATTCTGGTGCTACTGTTAGTGTTCTTTGTCCGCCTTTGCTTATCAGTTTGAGTAGTTCTTCATCTACTAGCTCTACTTTGATTGATGGTACTGAGAATTCTACTTTTTTTTCTAGTAGGTATTTGAGTATTTCTTTTCTTTTTGGGTGTGAGAATGATGGTGAGTAGATAATGACTTTATTTCTTTTGTTTATTTTTAGTCCTGAGTCTATTATTTCTTTTATTTTTTCAAGGCTTCTGTGGTTTTGTTTTGGGTGGAAGTTTGGTAGTGCGCAGAAGTGGCATTTGAATGGGCATCCTCTTTCTATTTCTAGGATGAATACTTTTCCGAATAGCAGCTTTCCTTCATTAGGCATTGGCTGGTAGAACGGGTAGGGTATTTTATCTAAGTCTCCTATTACTGCCTTTGTAATGTTTTTGCTAATTCCTGGTACATATACGCCTATGATATTTGAGATCTTTTTCAGGAAGGTTTTTTTGTCTTGGTTCTTCTCGTATTCATCTAGCACTTTTAGAAGTGTTTCTTCTGCTTCTCCTAGGAAAAAGAAATCAAAGTAGTCTTCCATTGTTTTGTGGTTTGCATTTACGCATGGCCCTCCTGCGAATAGTATTTCTTCTCTGTTTTTACTCAGGGAGATGTTATTTTTTTTCAGGATTTTTAGAACATTATAGTAATCTGGTTCGTATTGTAATGTGAAACCTATAAGTTTGGATTTTATCTCTCCTTTATCTAGGAATACTCTGTTGCAGATCCAGTTGTCAATATTTTGGACTATATTATATACAATTGTGGGTGCTAAGCAATAGATTCCGCCAGAGTATAAATTAGGATATACGATATCTAGGCTGTGCATTCCTTTTTTCCATTTTTTTTCTATTAGCGGAGATTCCATTAGAAGTAAAAGGTCAAAGTTTGTTTATTAATCTTCTGAAAAAAAAGAAAAAATCACCCCATGTAATCGAGGTGTTGTTCTCTGTTTTTTTTGTGTTCATCAGTTGCTTTTGCGTGTGCCATCATTTCTTTTAGTTTTCCTTCGAATTCTGTTGCTGCTTTTATTAGTGGTTTGTAGTCTACTTTTAGGTCTAGGTAATTGTCTAGTATTTCTATGATTTTGGCTGACGCTTTGCTGTCTGGAAGTTTAGAGTGTGTTTCTACGAATATTCCTGACATTGGGCTGCTTGTGTTTCGTAGTAATAGTGCTGCTGTTACCCCCATTATGATCCCTTCTTTTAGAGGTCCTATTGATACTTTTGTTTTTATTCTGTTGAATACTTTTTCTTTTGCTGCACTTGTTGTTATGTAGTAGGCATTGCTTGTTTCTGCTTTTGACAGCACTCCTTCTATGCATATTATCTCTTTCGCTTTGACTGCTTTTCCTATTTCGGTCAGGGCGTCTCCTAGTTGCCATTCTAATCCTCTAATATCGCTTAGTGCGTGTAGAATCAGGATGTTGTGTTTTTTGTCGTAGTATATTTCTAGTGGTTGTATTATTTTTGATTCGTGTATTGCTGCTAGGGGCATTAGTTTTTCTGACCAGATGTTGCCTATTGGTTTTGCGTCTAGGTGTTTTATTAGGAATTCTGTTGTTATGGTTCCTATTAGCCCTATTCCGGGGAATCCTCCGATAACTATTGGACTTTTTGGTTTTTTTGATAGTTTTATTTTCATTTGTTTCACTCCTTTGTGTTATATTTCTCCGATTAATGTGTCTTCAACTGCTCCTATTACTGCTCCCATATTTTTAATGATTATGGTATAGAGTTTTTCTATTATGAGTTCGTACATTGCTTCTTTCAAGGGCCCTGAACAGTAGTTTAGTACTCCTTCAAAGTCTACTGTTTCCATTTTTGCTATTTCTGATTTTGGTAGGTAGCATGTCATCCATTTGCCTTCGAATTGTTTTATTTTTTCTGTTGTTGTGCCTATTGCCATTTTTTTTAGTTCAAAATCTACTTCGCAGGCTCCGTTTGTTGGGCCTTTTATTGTGTAGAGGTAATAGTTTAGGTTTTTGGTTGTTAAGAATTTGGCGTAGGCGCAGTTTTCAAGTGCTTCTTTGAAGCAGGCGTTGTCGTCGCATGTTTTTTTGAATGCTCCGAAATGGTATGAGAGGTATATTGCTCCGGATATTAATATTGTTACTATGAGCCAGAATTTCCAGTCTAGTCTTCGATATTCTTTCTTAGGCCTCTTAACCTCTTTTTTCATGATTTAATTAAGGGGTTGAGGATTTATAAAAGTTATCTTTCTGGAATATTAAAAAATAAAAAAAAATTAAAGTGTTGTTTTTGTCAACACTTTTACTTTTGTTTCGTGTGCTTTTATGGTTGAGTCCATTGCGACTATGTAGCTTATGTTTGCTCTTTCTGCTATGGTTGTTATGTCGCTTGTGACTGTGCCGTCAAAGACTACTGCGAATATGCCGGAGTTTAGGCTTCGGATTGTTGTCGCTAGCTCTGTGCTTGGGACTTTGCCTAGGATGCTTAGTTTTGTATCTAAGATGTAGGCTCCTCTTGTGCCGATTAGGTCTTCAAGCATTTTCTTGAATTTTTCGCGTTGATCCGTTGTTAAGATTGGCGATGCTGTGGTTGTTGTTCTTAGGGGCCGTGTTGGTGTGCGAGTTACTGGTTTTTGGTAGGTTGTTGTCCTAACTATTCCGTTTCTCTTTGGCACATCTTTTATTTCGTGTTTTGCTTGTTCTGCGGCAACTTTGCCTCTTAGACCTTTGTGGATCTCTTTTTGGGTTAGTTCTTCAACTTCTTTCCCATCAGGTGCCTTTGCGACATAGTCTATTTCTGCTACGGATGTTGCTTCTTTTATTATTAGGTCTCCTCCTCTGTCTCCGTCTACGAATAGGGTTGTTGTTTTTGTTTTGCTTAGGTCTATTACTGTCTGGGGCACGCTTGTTCCGTTTAGTGCGATTACATTTTTGAATCCGTTTCTTAGGAGTGTTAGAACGTCTGCTCTTCCTTCCACTATTATTACTTCTTCAGATTCTGCGATTCCTGGTCCTGCTGGTAGTCTGTCTTTTCCGTATTCTATTATTTCCATCATCCTTACTGAGTTTGCTACTTCAGCAGTTATTTCTTGGGAGTCTGGAAGTACATCTTGTGTTAATGATTTTAGAAGTTCTTTTGCTCTTTGGATTACAAAGGTTCTTTTAGATGTTCTTACGTCTTCTACTTTTAGTATTTTGACTTTTGCGTTGCAGGGGCCTATTCTTTGTATTGTTTCCATTGCTGCTGCAATGATTACTGTTTCTGTTTTGTCTAGGCTTGATGGTATTGTTATTAATCCGTCAGTTTTTCCTGCTTTTATCTCTGAGTTTACTTCTATTCTGCCTATTCTTCCGCTTTTTTGCAGTTCTCTTAGTTCTAGTTCTTCTCCTAGGAGTCCTTCTGTTTGTCCGAAGACTGCTCCTATGATGTCTGGTTTGTCTACTGTTCCTTCGATTTGGATGTTTGCGTGGACAATGTATTTTGCTGATACTGGGCTTATTTTTCCCATTTTTTATTCCTCCTGTTTGAAAACCTAACTTTAGAACTCATTTTAGGAAGTGCTATTTTCTTGGACTTCCCGTTTGTCAGCGCACTTTTCTGTGAGTGTGTGATAGTGTGAATGTTCTAAATGTTAAAGGTTTGTAGCCCGCAACACTAACTCCAAAGCTCATTGCTTGGCGTTGCCGTCCGCTCCACTTGGTATTCTCATGGCGGGCATTACTTAGAAGTGAGTAGCGTTCCTTTATAAAGCTTTGGGTGGTCTCAGTAGTTCCGAAGGTGGAAAGCGAAGGGGTATTTAAAGGCTTTATCTGGAGGGCTATTAGAGTTTTAGAAGTGTTTGATATTGGTTTCCTATATGCTTAATGAGGGTATTGTGTGAGAATTAGGGGTTTTACGGAGCCTTTTGGCTAGGGGTTTTCTTGGAGTTGTTTAGAAGGTGGCTATCCGCCGGGTTTGATGCATTCTTCCTGCACCTTGTACAGCATGATAACGAATCGTTTGGCTGTTATTAGGGGCTTTTCAGGCACTCTTCCATAGAGTTGGACTCCTACGCAGATGTTCGTTAAAACCCATAGGTTGTAAAGCATTGCGGTGAACAGGAAGTAAAATAGCCGTAATGTGTAGTTCTTGGCGGTGGTCCTTGGCTTGAAGTCCTGTGCTTTTAGCCTGTATCCTGTTTCTATGCCCCACCTTTTGCCATACACATCGTAGAGCATATTGGATAGGACTACTGGAATTTTGGTATTTGTTATGAATGCCCGTTTTATTCCCTCTTCGTCGTCCAATAGATAGAGGTTTACGAAGATGTTGCTTTTGAGTGTGAGTTCGTAGTTTTCTATCAGCTTGGCTTTTGTCTCTTCTGTCTTGTCCATCCATTGCTTGATCCTGTCGTTTTTTGCCAAGGGCATTAAGAATTAAATGTGGCTGGATTTCAGGACTTTTACGCATTTGGAGTTTGCGAATCCTCTGTCTAGGAATGCCCTGTTGATGCTGATTTTTGTCTTGACTTTCTGGAGGCTTTCCTGCAGCAGGTCTTCCACGTTGTCTATCTGGTGGACTGGAATTACGTCTATCGTGAATCTTTTTCCTGCTGTTACTATGTCGCATGTCAGGAAGTGGTAGAAGTAGTTTGTCCCTCTTTCGCTCTTTCCGCCTTTTACATAGTCGTCGTTCTTGTCGCCATAGTAGGGTATCTTGTGGATGTCATATGCGATGTCCAGCTTTCTTCTGTTCAGCAGGTTGTAGTTCTTCTTTGCGAAATTGAAGATAGTGTCTGTTATGTTGTCGAATGCTGTTCTTATTTGCTCTTTTGATCCTGCCTTCTTTAGATGGTAGAGCAGTGTGTCTCCGTCTGGCACTTCTTTGTTTTCATTCAGGTCTTTGTATGTCTTGCAGCCGTTGTTGGCGAAGTCGTGAGTCTGTGCTGTGTGCACAAGGATATCTAATAGGTCTTTGGTTGTGAATTTGCTGTTGTTTCCGATTTTAAGTTTGATTTGCGGGTAAACCAGTTTTTTTAGTAGCCTTGTAGATTCTTTCAGCGCTTTTC
>JAZDPJ010000035.1:0-17933 GCA_043797705.1 archaeon | reverse complement strand
TGAATATGGGGGCAGTGATGGTATTAATAATGCTAAAAGGGTTGAGAGGAGTTTTAATTCTAAAAATTTTAAAAACAAGTTGTTGAAAGATGCATTAAAAATACCTGAATTTGACAGTTACATAAAAAATCTTACTGGTCTAAAACAACCAGGAATATTGGTTGAAATTGGAGAATACTTCAACAAGTATTTTTCAGCTTATGTCTGGATATCATCCAGTAAAAATGTTCGTGCGGTGTGGCTGGGTTGCTACTACGATCTCTTCAGTATCGTCACTTATGACAACCTTAGTGACGATTATGCTGCTCGTGGGGTACGAAGTCTTTAACGCAAAAAATTTCTCCACAGGAAACAAAGGTTCTGTATAATCTAGTTCTTTTATAAACCTCTCAGTAAGTTTTTTAATCCCAAATAAACCTCTTTAGTGTATGGTTTCATCTGCCACTCTTGCAGCTAAGATTGTTGATAAGGGATTGGATAACATGGATTTCTCTATGCTTCCTGATGCTTTGAAGTTTGAGATTTTAACTACGACTGGTGAGCTTTTTTTTCAAGAAGAATAATTTAAGGGATGCTGTTCGTTCTTTTGTGATTGCTAGGAATATGGATGGGCTTGCTGAGCTTGGAGAAACACTACTTGCTCAGAACCGTTTTGAGGAGGCTGCTAGGTTTTTTATTCCGACAGGTAAGAAGAAGAAGTTAGAAATTCTTGGTTTCAAATGTGCAGAATTGGGAAACTACAAGCTTGCTTTGAGGTGTTTTGAGGCTTCTGGTAGTGCAAGTTTAGTTAGTTTCTTGAGGGATAACTTCTTTTGATAAGGCTCTGGTGCATTACTACTTAGAATGATATATCTTCTCTCAAAATACCTACTAATTTTACTATAAATGTGCTAACTTAAGAACATTTTATAAGGGTTGCACACAGCACTTTGATAAGAACATTTATAAATAACTCCTTTTAAATTAGCATTTATGGCTCTAAGGGTATTTGAAACAGGGGATGCGAAGTATTATTTGGGGTTGGGAAACCACGCTATGTCAAGTGCAATAATTTTTGATGATGTTGATTTTTCCAAGATTGATATGTTTATTTTCGAGGATGTTGGAAATCCTAGGTGCCTTATGGATTTGTCTCATGGGCACAAGCAATATCGTGACTTGTATAATCGAGCAGTAGGAATAAATCCGGGGATAGCTATTTATGGTGTTGATGTTAATCCTGGTGTTTGTAATTTATTTTCTTCTTTGTTTTTTGAAGGTGCGAGTGCTGTTTATGGGGGGCAGGCTGTATATAGGTCAGCTAGTTTTGTCTTATCAAAACGGAAGGAATTATCTCGGAGAGGTTTCTTAAAAAATGTGGGATTAATTGCAGGAGGATTATTTCTTGCAAACCAATTGTTAGCAGGTACTTATTGTTATTCTGAACGGGGGATGTCAACAGCTATTAAGTTGAATAGCCTAAGGACAAGTATTTTGCCAAGTTCAATTGTGGGTTTTAGAAATGCGGTTACTGCAAAAAAGGTTTCTGAGTATTTAGTTCCAAGACATAAAACTGGGAATAAAAAGGTTGAAGTGGCTTTAATATATGGGGCGATGCATTCGGGTATAGAGACAGAACTTTTTAATCCTACTCTAGCCGATTTGACTAATGAGTTGTATTACAATAAATTGGACTGCTGTACAAAAAGAGAGATGAATGATGTGAGGGAACATAAAACGGCAAAAGATGGTCATAAGTATGTTATTAGCTATGATTGCGGGCTTTTCTAGAACCCAAAACCCTTATAAATTACTTGATTTTAAGATAAACCATGCCTAAGAAGTTTTACATAACAACTGCTATTGATTATCCTTCAGGACTCCCTCATCTGGGTCATGCGTATGAGAAGGTTTGTGCTGATGTTCTTGCCAGGTGGCATAGGCTTCTTGGTGAAAAGGTTTTTTTTCAGACTGGTTTGGATGAGCATGGGTTGAAGATTCAGCGTTGTGCAGAGAAGGCTAAGATGGATCCGCAGACATTTGTGGATATTATGGCTGACAATTTCAAGAGGTTGTGTGAAGTATACAATATCTCTTATGATAATTTCATCAGGACGACTGG
This sequence comes from archaeon, assembly GCA_043797705.1. GTDB lineage: Archaea > Nanobdellota > Nanobdellia > SCGC-AAA011-G17 > GW2011-AR17 > JAZDPJ01. The sequence continues at coordinate 15,832 of JAZDPJ010000035.1, read as the reverse complement.
TCCTAAGCATGTTAAGTTTTGTCAAAATCAATTGAACAAGATTTACAAGAAGAAGGATGTTTACAAGAAGGATTATGAGGGTTTGTATTGTGTTGAGTGTGAGACTTTTTTTACAGAGAAGGCTCTTGTTGATGGCAAGTGTCCTGTTCATATGAAAGTTTGTGAGAAGGTTAGGGAGGAGAGCTATTTCTTTAAGATGAGTAAGTATCAGAAGAGGGTTGAGGAATACATAAAGAAGGGTTATATTCTTCCTACTGAGAAAAATAAGTTTATACTTTCAAGGTTGAAGAAAGAGGGTTTGAAGGATCTTTGCATTTCAAGGACTACTTTTAATTGGGGTGTTCCTTTGCCGTTTGATAAAAAGCATTTTGCTTATGTTTGGTATGATGCTCTTTTCAATTATGTTTCAGGTTTAGATACCAAGCAGAAATTCACTAATTTTTGGCCTGCTGATGTTCATTTGATTGGTCATGATATTCTTTGGCATCATTCTGCTGTTTGGCTGAGCATGCTTTTCGCTGCAGGCATAAAGCCTCCGAAGAATGTTTTTGTTCATGGTTTCATAAATGCTGAGGGTGGAATAAAGATGAGTAAGAGCCTTGGTAATGTTGTCAATCCTATGGAGCTTGCCAGCAAGTATCCTGTTGATTCGATAAGGTATTTCTTGTTGAGGGAGATTCCGTTTGGTTTTGATGGTTCCTTTTCAGAAAAGGCTTTGACAGTTAGGCATAATAACGAGCTTGCTAATGATCTTGGAAATTTATTGAGCAGAACTGTTTCAATGGTTCATAAGTATTTCAATGGGACTATTCCGGATAAATCAAAAGATGAGCTTTCAAAGTATCTTAACTTGAAAAAGATAAGCACTGCTATGGATAAGTTTGAGATACATGTTGCGTTGGCAGAGATTTGGAAGTTCATAAATCGTGTCAACAAGTATGTCAATGATAATCAGCCTTGGACTTTGGCAAAAACTGATAAGAAAAAGCTTGCAGTGGTTATTTACAATCTTGCAGAGTCATTGAGGATTATTGCTATATTGCTAAAGCCTTTCTTGCCGTCAACTGCTAGTGAGATTGGTTTGCAGTTGGGTATAAAGAACTTTGATAAGTCAGATATGAAAGATTTGAAGTTTGGTAAGCTGGGGAGGAACAAGCTTGTCAAGTCAGGTATGCTATTTACGAAATTAGAGGAGGCGAAAGCTGTGGTGAAAGAGAAACATGAAAGAGGAGTGGTTGCAAAGGAGATTAAGATGCATGATACTATTCCGTTTTCAGAGTTCAAGAAACTTGACATACGGATAGGTACTGTGACAAAGATTCAGCCCCATCCTGATGCGGATAAGTTGTATGTGATGATGGTTAAGGTCTTTGAGTGCGAGCCTGAGAGGCAGGTAGTTGCGGGTTTGAGGCAGCATTATAAGATGGAAGATATATTGGGGAAGCAGGTTGCGGTGATAATTAATTTGCAGCCAGCGGTTCTTAGGGGGATAGAGAGTCAAGGTATGATTTTAGCTGCTGTTGATGAGAAGAATGTTGTCTTGATGGCTCCTGAAAAAAGTATTAAGAATAGTGCGAAGATTCAGTGATTTTTTTATTTTGGGATTACATCTCTGGGCCAGGAAATTTCTCTTTTTGCTTCAAAAGTTACTCCGTCTTTATCTTGGTCTAGGAGGATCCATCTTTTCTGTTTGCTTTTATCGAAGTCTATTCTGAATGGCTTGTCTTCAAGGATGGCTTCTACTGCATACTGTTTGATTTGTCCTGTTGAGCCCATCAGGGATATGGATTTTTCGTTGGATTTTACAAAGGCGTATTCTTCTTCTTTGAATGTCTCATTTAGTTTGTAGAATTCGACAGTTCTGTTTGTGTCAGGGTATTGTTTTGCTATCCATTCTATCTTTCTAAGTTCGTCATTTTCATCGCCTGTTAGTTTTATGTGCACTGATACTTTTTTTGCGTTGTCTCCTGATTTGTAGCTTGGGAGGCTTGATTCCCATCCTCCGAGGTTCATATCGTATTTTTCTGCCAGTAAAGTTCCTGATTTCACTATGTAAACTTCGCTTTCTTTGTCAAAATCAACCAATACTGGCTTGTCTTTTTGGGAGCTTTCAAATATGAATTCTTCTATGCCTAGGGTGGTAAGGTCGCTTCCGATGCTTATTTGGATTGTCTGTACGAGGTCAGGTATCCCGTATCCAGGTGTTCCTTCGGGGTCTTTGTCAGCTACTATCAATTCAAGATTACCTGTGCCGTTAGGTTTGAACACTTTTACTGCAGGTATTGATTCTTGGTTGCCGTCTTCTTTTAGGCGGAATAGCTCTACATAATCTGCTTCCATTTCTTTATCATTGTCGAGGTTGTAGGAGGTTATTTTTATGTCCATTTTTCTTTTTTTGAATATGAATTCTTCGTACTTATCGATCTTCGGATATTTTGGGTTATTGACTTTCTCAAAGTATGTGTAGACTTCTGTTAGTGACTCGACGATTGTTGAGGGGTCATTTAGTTTGCCTTCGGCTATTGCTGATTTTACATAGTTCATATCAAATTCCATAGGTTCTTGGTTTATGGGGAATATTGTTGTTATAGAATATTTGTCCTCTTCGTTTACATTGAGTGGGTCATAACCAGGGTTTCTTCTTATTTGCTGGCTTAGTTCAAGGAATCTTCTGTGAAGTATTTTTCTGCTCAGTGCATCTTCTAGGTAGTGGTATACTTTTTCTTGCTTTACTAGGTGTTTTCCCATGCTGGTTTTCTGCAGGTATTTTATTGTCGGGATGTTGAGATCAGAATCTGCTATCTCTTCTAGGTCTTGATGGGTCTTTTGTACATGTTGCAGGACATCTTCTTCAGTTACTCCTCCGTAGTTCAGTTTGTAGACTGCGGTTCCATCATCTTGTTGTATCTTTTCTGTGAAGGGTTTTCTGTATGCTACTGCTGTTCCGACTTCTGATTGTTCTTGACTCCAGCCTGCTTTTTTGAATTTGTTCTCTGATATCGATTCAAAGGTGTCGCATCCTTTCATTGATGCTGATACTAATGCGAAGACCGCAAGGGTTTTTAGTAGGATGTTCATCTGAAAATCCCCTTCTCTTCGGTTATATCGAAGTTCATGATTCCAAGGGTGTGCATTCTGATTCCAAAGTTTATTAGGTCGTCTATACTTGCTCCTGTTTTTAGGCCATACCTTTCGGCGATGTTCTTTAGGAGCTCTTTCTCTTCTTCGCTCATGTTTTTGAGTTTGTTTGTTAGCTCGCTTTTGATTTGTTGTCTCAATTCGGGATTTAGATCTTTATGGTAATCGCCTTTGAGCTGCAGCATTGTTTCTTTTGCAACTTTGGTTATCGTGTCATCATTCTCTTGTATGAAGTCTCTTGTTTTCTCAGGCCCTTCAAGTAGTGTTGGCTCAAATTCAGAGTACATCATTAGCTTGAAAGTGGCATTGTCATCATTTAGGAAGTTGTTTAATGTTGAGTAGTATAATGGGTGGGTGTAGAATTCGGGTATGTACTTGTTGAATACTGCTTCTCTTATTGTTTTGCTTACTTGGTCTACGCGGTGCATGTATCCTCTAAGCTTCTTGTAGTTCCCTTCGCTTTCGAACTCGAGTCCAGTCATGAGATTAAGTGATACTGTTTTTTCGTATTCTACTTCGCTGTCAAAGTTAAATATGATCTTGGATACTTTTCTTAGGTCCTCCAGATAGGGGTGGCGGACGAAGTGGAACATGTCATCGTGGGCGAGCATTGGGAAGGAGGCCCATAGTTCTGAGTCAAAGTTTGATATCATCGGGTATCCTTGGATTTTAGGGTTGTTGTGGGTCATCTCATGCACGAGTATTGTTGGCCATTGGTTGATGTAATCAAGCACTCTTGCTTTTGGGTCAATTCCGATGATTCCTGCATTTATGTATGTGACTCCTAGTGCAGGAATCTCACTGAAGTAGTATCTTTTCGGCACGAAATCTTCTATCTTTATGTCTGGTGTGAACAGGATATCTCTTACTTTTATGCCGGCATATCCTGGGACATCTTGATCCAGCATATTCCTCAGGTTTTCTCCATCTTTTAGGCGTCCGGCTCTTCGTAGTTCTTTCTCTTGTGCTGCAATTGCTATGCTCATTGTTTTTTCATAGTTCTTCATTGCAAGTTCTGCAGAAGTTTTTATGTATTCTATGTTGTCATTGACTATGCATTCAAATTCTCTTTGGCTGTAGACATCGAATCCTGCTGCGTGATAATGTCTTATGGATTTTTCGAATGGGACATAATTTGGGAATATCAGCTTGACATCTACTCCGTAAATTTTAGCTTCTGCTTCCATTGAGCCGTTGGTTATCTTATTGGGTGGTTCATGAGGATACTTGTAAGTCATTGATTTGTAAATCCTATTCTTTTCCAGCATGTTCTCAAGTTTATCTTTTGGGACTCTGAATCCTTGAAGGTAGTGTGGCACGCATTTTGTTTCTTTTGCTTCTGCAGGTGTTGGTTGCATTGCATATGTGCCTGCTGTTATCGGAGCGATTGCTATTCCCATGCCGAGAACGATTTTTGCAAGGTTGTTTGTTATTTTTTTTAGAAATGTTTTGCTGTCAGGATAGGTATTTGATGACATTGGGATATATTACCTAACTGATGTTTATAATACTTTCCCGGCATGAGGATTCGCTTTAAAAAGAATGGGCCCGATGAGATTCGAACTCACGACCTCTCGATTTCTATGCCTAAGCTATCAGTTTCACCACAATTTCTTGTACGAGTGCTCTAGCCAGGCTAAGCCACGGGCCCATGTGGAGCGTCCGAGGCAGGATTTGAACCTGCGACCGTACGGTTAACAGCCGTATGCTCTAACCAGGCTGAGCCACTCGGACACAGGCTTGAAGAACTCTGATTTGTTTAAAAAGCTTTCTGTATGGGATTAGCGGAGCTTTTATTGTATTATGTCAAATCAGTAAATTGCAGGATTAGCCAATCCATTCTTTCTTTTTTAGTTTGTCTGGTAGGTATGTTTCTGTTACGAAGCTGATTCCTTTTGAGCTTAGTGCTTCTAGTTCCATTTTTACTCCTGCGCTCATCATGTGTTTGATTTCTCTTTGCCATTCTTTTTTCTGGAACCAGGGATATTCTAGTATTTGTTTTGCTCTTGATTTGTCTTGTTCGTTTAGTTTGATTGTTATGTTGTCTGGTAGTCCGTATTTTTCTCTGTCGAAGCTGCTTAGTCCTATGAACTTTGCTGAGGGTACTGCCATTCTTTGGCTTTCGTATGCTAGGTTGATGCTTCCTTGTTTTATTACAGAGTAGATGTAGTATCCCCATGGGTCGCAGTCTGTCATTACATATAAGGGTAGTTTTAGTTCTGTTACTAGTCTGTGCAGTAGTCTTCTTACTCCTCTTGGTGCCATTCCTTGTCCGTGTATCAGTAGGCATTTGTGCTTTCTCCAGAACTTGTCTTCGTTTAGTCTTCTCCAGAGCGCGTCTTTTTCTACCATTAGTATGAATTTTGCTTTGTTGTTTTTGAATTGCACTATTTCTTTTTCCACTATTGATGGTACGCTCCATCCTCCTGATCCCATTCTGTCGCAGTCTATTGTGTCTCCGGAGTCTATTACTGTGATTTCTCCTACCATTGCTCCTCTGTTGCTTGCGAATAGGTTTAGTTCTTCTCTTAATGCGTCTATTGTTACTTCTAGGTCTTCTATTATTGGGTCTGATTCAATCTGGTCATCGAAAGTATTGTGGTTTGTGTTGCCTATTGTGTGTTTTGTCATGTAGTATAGGTCTCTGATGGATGTTGTTTTTCCTTCTTTGAGCAGTGAGTTGCAGGCTGATGCTATTAGTAGTGTTTGCATGAATTTTTTTGCTTGTCCTACATTGAAGAAGTATCTTCTTTGTGTTTCTTTTCCTAGTTCTATGATTGATTTGGCTTCGTTGAAGTGGACATTTGACAGGCTTCTGATAGGTATGTCTATTGAGGGGTTTTGTTTTTTGTGTATTTCTTTTTCGACTTCGTCAGCTACATGTTTCAGTCTTAGTTTTATTTTTTTGTTTGATTCACTCATTTCCTATTGTCCTCTTTTGTGCTATATGCAGTAAGTTTTCTTCTATCTGCCTTTTTGGTGAGCCGTTTATTTTGTGTATAGAGTCTGCTACTTCTTTGATGTACATTTCGAATATTTTTTTCCTTTGTCTTTCATGTTCTACTTTTTTTACTTTTCTTATGTAAGATGCGAGTTGCCTTCCGCATTCTTGGAGTGCTAGTTTTATTTCTTTGATTATTTCTGGGTAGTTTGCTACTGCTTCTTTGCTTTCTGAGGTGAATGGCACCCATACTGATGCTATGTGAACCATGATTAGTGCTGGCCCGGATGGTAGTGATGCTCTGCTTTGGCTTAGGCCGTAGTTTTTCCAGGCTGTTTGCATGATTGACTTTGTTATTGCGCATGCGCTCTGTTGGTATTGGAGGGGTACTCTGTTTGCGAATCTTATTACTCGTACTAGGTCGTCTGCGGGTAGTGTTCCTCCGTAAGCAATTCCTATTTCTATCTGAAAGGGGTTTCCTCTGTATACTGCGGGGGGTCTTGCTGCTGAGGTGTAGAATTCTGCGTCTACTTCTTTTTTTAGTCCTTTTAAGATGTTGTCTTCTCCTATTGGGACTATGCAGCTTGTTGGCGGAGCCATTATCTTTGTTTGTTTTATGGCTTGCATTAGGTTGTCGGCTTCTTGTCTTGCTATTCTGCCAGGTCTTGCTTTTTCGTAGAGTTTCGCTTTTTCGCATATTTCTTTTGCTACTTTTGGGCTTACTCTGCAGAAGTCGTTTGTGAGGAATCCTTGTAGTGTTGGGCTTCTTGTGTCTTGAAGCATTTTTATTAGTATTCCTAGTTCGATTCCGTATGGGTGTGGTTTGATTTCTTTTGCTTCTTTTGGCAGTTCTTTTGTTGCTCGTGGGAATTCTATTGTTTCACCTTCAGGTGTTTTGTAGGTTATGTGTGCGTGAGGGTTTGATATTGCGCTTTGTTTTAGGTAATCATCTATGCTTTGTTTTCCTTTTTGGTATTTTGCTTCTATCTCTAGTTCAATTCTTGTTCCATGTTTTCTGTCCCAGTCTATTGTTTCCTCTTTTAGTATTCGTGGCTCGTTTGTTTTTGTGTCGAGTTGCAGTTCGTAGTAGTTGGCTTGTTTTTTTGATCCTGTTTTGGATGTTATTTGGATTGGTTTTCCTGTTGTTAGTTGTCCGTACATTGCTGCTGCACTGTTGTGAACAACAATACCGTTAGCTACAAAGTTATTTCCTTTGCTCATTGTTATATCATATATGTAATCATATTTGGGCTTTGCAAATTCGATATTTGTAACTTTTGACCAGCCCATATCGGAATTTAGTAGTGTATATATTTCTTGTAGTTCAATAGGTAGCTTTTTTGCTGAGTTTGTTATAAGACTTGAGAATACTTTGCTTAATGTGTCGTGGGATATGTATTTTCCTTGTAAGAGACCTGTCCTTGCTTGACCGCAGTTTAATGCATAGTGGCTTATTCCAAGAGCCTTTTCTGCATTAATGATGCATCTCCCCATTTTTGGGTATACCATTAGTTGAGGATTAGTTTTAATTGATCTTTTTATGATAAATTTGAGTTTTCTTGTCTGCTTTTTGGATGAAAATCCTATTTTTTCTTTGAACAATGCCACATTTGTTTTGTCGGCGATAACTATGCGGGTATGATTTCTTGCCTTGTTTAGTCTTGAAGTGATGCCGAATCTGAGGAGTAGTATGCTGATGCATTTTAGCACATACTCGTTCGTTAACATTAGACTGAGCTCTCCTCTTTTTTCAGAAACAGATCCTTCTGCGTCAAATAGTGCTCTTATGTATTCGGCAATGTGTCCATCTGGAGACTTAAGTAATAGTGGGGGAATTCTGAATGTTCTTGATTTGTTGCCTGAAGGTACGCCCATTTTTTCAAGCAAGTCCACAACAACTGCAGACGAAAAGGCCACATAGTTTCCTTTATCTCTTTTGTCTTTTTTAATGGGTGCATTGGTTCCGAAGAGTTCTTTTGTAAGCTGTTTAAAATCGTGGAGTAGGTTAACTTCATTATTCCAGAAGCTTATATGTTGTCCCCACCTGTTGTCTCTTTTTTTCTGGACATTACCGTCTCCAGCTATAAGTCCTGCAAATCTGAATAGTTTTGGACAAAGCTTTGTAGGTATGTTGGTGTAGTTGCCTAGCCTTCCAACGCGTGTTGCTTTTTCATAGACTTCTTCTTTTTTGTATCCGAGGTCTTTTGCAAACTTTAGAAGTAATTTTAATTCTGGATTTCGCATCAGTGGTTTCCTCGTAAAACCTCTCACTTGATCTTTTTTTATTCCGAATTTTTTTGCAACATTATTGAAAGAGCCGTACTTTTTCCTTAGCTTTCTTATTACTTCTGCTGTAAATTGTGGGTTGTCTATTCTCAGTTTTTCTGTGTTTATTACTGATAAGAGGTAGGGAGCTTTTGATTGTTGTTGCACATTTAGAGTTTTGGCTACAGCAACATATTCTCCTTCATTTAGGCAGTCTGCCCTTTTCCAGTCGAGTCCACATTCTGTTTTTACTAACACCGGATTTTCAGGAGAGAGATCTATTTTCTTTCCACCAAGTACATCGAGTTTGACAGTATATGGTGGTGCCTTTATTTTAAAGAATGAGTCAATGCGTTGCTTTGAAAGTTTTAAGTCCGGTCTGAGAACGAAAATATCTTCTTTTTTCCCGGAGTCTACAATTTCTTTTATTTCTTTTATATCTCCATTTGCAAGAGGCACTAATGTGTCTGGGCTCATACAAATCCCTATTCCTTGCTGCCCTCTTGTGCATTTCATGCTGAAGAATTTGCTTCCGTATAGGAGTTTTGCGAATATTTTTGGTATTTGTTCTTTTACTATTCCTGGTCCGTTGTCTTCTATTATTATTTTGAATCTGTCTTCTCTTTTTTGCGGTGTCACTTCCACATACAGGTCCGGTAGTATTCGCATTTCTTCGCATGCATCCAGCGCGTTGTCTACTGCTTCTTTGATTGTTGTGAGTAGTGATTTTCTTGGGTTGTCGAATCCTAGTAGGTGCCTGTTTTTTGTGAAGAATTCTGATATTGATATCTCTCTCTGCTTTTTCGCCAGGTCTTCTGCTATGTCTAGCTTTCTTGTTGGGGCGGTTAGTTTTGTTTGCACCATCTTAGATTTCTATCCTGCTCTGCTTAATAAATATTTTTATGTTGTAGTTGCTATTTAAATTTTGGGAGAAGTTTGTTTTGATTTGTATCTTCCTCTGGATTCCACTTTTTCTAGTCTTTTCTTTAGTTCTTCAAATTCTTTGGATTCTTTGCTGTACCCTTCGATTGTTGCGGAAAAGCATTCTTCAAAATGTTTGTGGTGTTTGCTTGCTAGTGCTTGCTTTAGTAGGTGTAGGTCTACTGCTTTATCTTCTATTTTTGGCGATATGAATCCCAATCCGAAGTCTATGAAGTACAGTTTTCCATTGAATAGTATATTTGATGTTGTTAGGTCTCCGTGTATGATATTTGAGTTGTGTAGTTTAGCGACTTTTTTCCCTACTCTTGTGAAAACATTTTTTCTTTCTCTAGGAGTCATGGTATCTACTAGGTCTCTTAGTTTTTTTCCGTCTATATGTTCCATTTCTATTTTCATTTCTTTGTCGCAGCTTCCTAGCACTTTTGGTACTGGGATTATTTCGCTTGCTCTTTCTAGAAGTCTTGCTTCGAATCTTGTAGTTCTTTTTCGTATTTTTGAGTCGAGTTCTGGGTGTCTGTAGCTCTTGCTGATTCTTTCTTTTATTATTTTGCCAGATTCTAAGAATATGCTGGCTTCAGCCCCTCGATTTAGCAGTTTCATACTAAACCGAGGTTTTTAAAGCCTTTATAAAGTTTGTCTATTCGCTTGAATAGTTGTCAAAGTACCCTTGTATTAATACTATTGGGGTTCCTTTGTCTCCACTACCACTTATTAGGTCGCTTAGGCTTCCTAGTAAGTCTGTAAATGGTCTTGGTGTTGTTCCTTGGGACGCCATATTTCCCACCAAGTTTGCATCTTTTGTGTTAATGTAGTCTCTCATTTTCCTTGCAGCTTCTTCTTTTGTTAGTCCTGCTAGTTCGTTGTCTGCAAAGTATTTCATTTTTAGTTCGTTTGGTGTCCCATTTAGTCCCTGTGTGTATCCTGGTGATACTACTGGGTCTGCTAGTTCCCAAATTTTTCCTACTGGGTCTTTGAATGCTCCGTCTCCGTAGACCATTACTTCTACATTTTTCCCTGTTAATTCTTTTAATTTGGCTTGTATTTTTGTTGCATATTGTTCGCTATCTCTTGGAAATAGCTTTAGTTGCTCTTCTGTAGATTTATTTGATCCTAGTAGTCCGTAGTCAGAGTTGTATCCTCCTCTGCCTTTTGGTTCTGTACATAGGTCGTCGAGGCAGAATACTTTTTCTGCTCCTGCTTTTAGTAGTTTTCTTTTTGTTCTGTGTCTTGTGTGTATGTCTGCTGCTAGAACATTTCTTGTAAAATTGAGTATTCTTGTTGGGTCATTTGCAAGGTAGATGTTTACGTTGCAGTTTTCCCCAGTTATTATTTCTTTGTACATTTCCAGGTAGTCTACTTCTGTAAATGGGTGTGCTGTGTCGTTTCCGAAGATTTCTCGGTATGTGTCTTCTTTTATGAACCAGGTTTCATCTACTCCTGCTGCGTCCATTCTGTCTACACTTATGAGGTGGTTTCCTACTTCGTCACTTGGTAATCCTAGCATGAGGTCTATTGTGTCTGAGCCTCTTGCAAATCCTTTTAGCATCATAGCGAATCTATTTCTGCTAAATATTGGATGTACTACTCCTATGTGTCCACCTAATTTCTCTCTTGTTTCTGCTGCTATTTCATCTACTGTGACATAGTTTCCTTGTGACCTTGCCACTGTTGATTCTGTTATTGCTACTACATCTCCGTTTTGTAGTTTGTAGTCTCCGTTTTCCCAGGAATTCTTTAGGGAGTCTACTACTATTGCTACTATGTCGTCTCCTTCTTTTATGATGGGTGCTCTTATTCCGCGAGCAACAGTGCCTAGTGTTCTTTTCATTGTATCGCCTCCGATTTTTGAACCTCGATTTAGATACGGAGGTTATTTAAATAGATTTATTTGTTTTAGAAGCATTATAGTTATAAGTCTGTAGTGTCTTATACTATGAAAAAAATATCATCTTACTCTGTATACCGCCGGATCCCATCCTGAAGCTTTTTCCTTTTCAAACTTGTTTGCCATATTCGATAATATTGTGTCAATCCAGAAAAGATCGGTATTCTTGATGAAATCTGCAAATTCGGGGTAAGTGTCGCACAATATTCCATGATTCGATAGGTATACTAGGCTTCCTTGCTTGAGATTTTTTGCCATTGCTACCAAGGCGTCTATAATGCTCTCGCTTATTCTGTATCTGTTACATTTAGGGGTATATCCCAGAACATTTGATAAGTATACTTTTGTGAATCCCTCTTCACTTTTTGCAATCTTTATTATGTCTGCTGGGCCTCTCACTTCAAGGTTGTCTATTTGTTCTCTGATTTTTTTAAGTTTGTATGGGTTTCCGAAATATTTTTTGGATCTTTCTGTAGTAATTTCTGTTGGTTGCACAAATCTGCTGAAGTCTCCTTCTCTTAATAGCTTGCGTCTCTCTTGTATGTAGGTTACTTGCAAGGGATCGTTATCCACGCATACGACTTCTGCTCCGTACCACAGCATTGCGAATGCTTGGTCTCCGGATCCTCCTGCTGTTAGTATTCTGTCTTTGTAATCTGGTCTTAGTCCTTGGATTATTGCATCCAGGCATTCATTTGTTGAAGAGTATACTAGTCCGTAAAATCTATTGTTGTCCATTTTTATAATCCTGGAATTTTCCCTTTGAATTTCTTAAGAAGTTTGTTTGGGTCGTTGGCTCCTTTTGCCATTTTCATTAGTTTTTTTGTTTGTCTGAATTGTTTTAGTAGTTGTCTTACTTCGCTTGCTGGGTGTCCTGCTCCTGCTGCTATCCTGTCTATTCTTCCTGAAGTCAGTATCTCTGGGTCTTCTAATTCTTCTTTTGTCATGCTTTGCATTATGTGTTTCCAGATTTTTAGTTTGTTTTCTTGTCCTTGGATCATTTCTTTTGGTATTTTTATTCCGCCTAGTCCAGGTATCATTTCCATTATTTTTGTCATTGATCCCATTTTTCCCATTGCTTGTAGTTGTTCATACAGGTCGAGGAAGTTGAAGTCTCCTTTTAGGAATTTTTTGCCTAGGGCTTCTGCGTCTTCTTCTGTCATTGCTTCTTTTGCTTTTTCGAGTAGTGCTTCTAGGTCGCCCATTCCGAGCATTCTTCCTACGAATCCTTTTGGGTTGAACTGCTCCAGGTCGTCTATTTTTTCTCCTGTTCCTATGAATTTGACTGGTGCTCCTGTTACTGAGCAGGCTGATAGTGCTCCTCCTGCTTTTGCTGTTCCGTCCATCTTTGTTGCTACTATGCCTGTCACGTTGCAGCTTTTGTGGAATTGTTCTGCTTGCTTTTGCGCTGCCTGTCCGATGTCTGCGGATATTACTAGGATTACCTCGTTGGGTTTTAGTTCTTTGTTTAGTGTTTCTATTTCTGTGATTAGCTCGTCTGATAGTGCATCTCTTCCTGCGCTGTCTATGATTACTATGTCGAAGTCTTTGAAGTGTTTCTTTGCATCTTTTAGGATTTTTAATGGGTCTTTTTCTGTTGCTGATCCGTAGACTGGTACATTGATTTGTTCTCCTAGTGTTTGGAGTTGTTTGTATGCTGCTGGTCTCCAGGTGTCTGTCTGGACTAGTCCGATTTTGTATCCTCTTTTTTGGTAGAATTTTGCTAGTTTTCCTGCTTGGGTTGTGTTATGGACAATTATGTTGTCTGCTATAAAGCTATGGTTGTCTTCTACCGTGAGGTCATATACATAATTAGCATCATTACTTATCGGTTTAATGTCTTTTACCCTTATCCAGCACACATCTGATTCAGCAAGATTTTTAAAAAATTCTAATTGGTTAGTTGCAGTATTCTCCTTTAATTTTGATAGTAAGACTTGCCCGTTTTTTGTTAAGATTGTGGTGTTACTTTCTTTGATTATTAGCCCTAATGAAGATAAGTGCGCAACTAATGAATTTATGAATGGTTGGCTAAACTTTTCATTTAATCTGTCGATATTTGCGAGTGTACTTTTTATGTTTCCTTCTTTGTTGCTATATAGGTCTGCTGTTTTTAGTAATTTACTTCTAGATATTAATCCAGTATCTTCATATCTACTATAGCTCTCAATCTTTGTTTGAATTTCGCCTATAGAAAATCCTAATGATTCTCTTAATTCTTTAATTTTACGAGCTAATGGGATCATATCTTGTTTTCCATGGCCTTGTTTTATTCCGATAGTTCCAAATTTAGAGGCTCTGTCTGATTTTTTCTTTGCCAAGAAACCGATTTTACTATAATACTCTTCTGCATATCTTGCTCTGATAATCAATCTAAAGTAATCCAATTTATTTGCTTTTTTGCAAGCTTTAGTTGATAAAATACCATATCTTAGTAATGCTAAAGAAATTTGATCAATTAAAGTTTCACTTTCAGATGTGATTTCTATCCCTCTTGAGTTATTTTCTACTGATCCGTCACAATCAAAGTAGGCTCTTATGAATGATTTTAGGGTATAATTTGAAGAGGTCAATAGCAATGAAGGGATACCCAGTTTTCTTCCCTTTTTACCAAAAGGAAGCTTGAAAATTTTGTTTAAGATAGTAGATAATGTAACTGAACTTACCCTAATTCTATACATATCTTTAGTTCTAGGGTCATGCATTATCTCTGGCTTCATACCAAATAGTGATTCAAACAATTCAATAACTCTGCAGATTATTTCTTTGTCTTCATTAAATATTTCTATTCCTCTTTTTGTCAAATGTCCGTCTCCTGTAACATAACCGAGAAATTCAGCTAAATCACTAGTGATATGTGTTGGGAAATATACTGGTTTAAACGCAGATTTTAATTTAACTTTAACAGTTGGAGAATCAATAGTTTCTAAACAGGAAATCGGGATCTTACCATTCTTGACATCTGTGGTTAAGCTACAGTAATTTCTTTTAAATTTTAAATTTTTATGTATTTCTGTAAGGGTTTTTTCTCCAATACTTTCTTTGACTTCTGATTTGTTTAAATATACATCTAGGTTCATATTTTTTAGATAGTCAAATAGGCTTACCAATCCAGTATTGTTTGCTTCAAATTTACGTGGGACTGCAGCATAATCCTCTTCGTTTAACTCATCTGCTCTTACTTGTAATAGTTCGCCTTTCCTCATTACAAAAAATGGGTGTTCTGGTGTAACTTTTACTGAGAAATCATTTCCATTATCCAAATAAACGGCTATTAGATCCTTTCCTTTTAATTTCCAAAGGTGTGTAACTCTCTTATTTTCTATTTTTAGTGTGTGTGGATTAAATGAAGGTACGAGTATGTTATAATCTTGAACTTTAATAATCTCTCCATCCTCTACTTGCTCTTTCTTTAAGGAATTAAATTTATTATACAGTTTTTCAGCTTCCAGAATTTCTCCGGAAGTTAAAGGGATTTTACTCTTTGGATGGACACATTTTCCTGAACCGTACAGTCCGACTAGGAGTATCTTGAATGGTTTTTTGTCTATTTTTATTTCGTTTTTTTCTCCGCCTATGAATTTGGTGAGTTCTTCGTATACTATGTTGATTAGGTGCTCTTTTTGTGTTAGTCCTGCTGGTGTCTTTTCTTCTTTGATTCTGGCTTTGATGTTCTTGCTAAGGTCAAACACGAGTTGCACATTTACGTCTGCCTGTAGGAGTGCTCTTTGCAGGTCTTTTATCAGTTCGTCTATTAGCCTGTCGTCTACGAACATGCTTTTTGCTATCTTTGATAGGCTGTCTTTCAGTTTTGTGCTTAGGTTTTCTAGTACCATTGTTTTTGCAGTCTTTTGTCTGGGTTTATATTGTTTATGCGAATGGGTCGAATTCTTGCTCTTGGAGCTCTTTTAGTTTGGGTGTGTGGTTCTTTAGGTGAGTTCTCAAGGCTTCTTTTATGAATTCTTGTATGTTTGCGTATCCATGTTCGTCTTTTATTTCTTCGAACCTTTCGTGTAGTTCGTCTGGTATTCTTAGGTGTATAGATTTGTTTGCCATGTACACTTTGGTACCGTTTGGTATTTATAAGTTTTGCGGATTATTTGTACAGATTGGTACCATTTGGTATTGTGGAAGGTCTCTTTTTGCTGCTTTGTTGAATGTATAAGCAATCAGTTTATACGCTTTTCGGAACTTCAAAATTCTTGTCTGAAGATACAATATTATCGCATTGTGAGATACATTTTCTGCAGACTTCCATCATTGTGTTATATTTCTGTATAATCTTATCATTTCTTATAGTGGGTTTGTATCGTGCTTTTTCTCTTTCATCAACATCTGAGTTGTGTTCTTTGTCACTGTACACCATTATTCTGTCAATGAAGTCATTGTCGTAATCAATGAGCCCTTTATCTTTAGCATATCTTATGAATAGTGCTGTGCATCTTTGGCTTCTGCTTTCTACACCGAATTTTGCGAGAATGGCAAGGGCGCAGTAGTACATTGTGTAGAACCATTCTTCCGGAAGTTTGTAATCGAGTCTTTTTTCTTTGTATAATTCACAGATTTCTAAGTTTTGTTTTGCTTTCTGAATATACTCTGCAGCTTTTCGATCATCTCTGTCCACAATGAGTAACCCTTTGTGTTTCTTTCTTTTTTTCTCG
>JAZDPJ010000023.1:0-49625 GCA_043797705.1 archaeon | reverse complement strand
GGATGTCGTGCCATTGAGGCCTCAAGGGCCTTCAGGAGATCCAATAGGATGGGTATTCAAGCAAACACCTGCAACTATACCAGAAGACAGTAGGGGTCAGCCAGTTTCTGTTTTAGACTTTGAGTATTGCGATGAAGCAATAATAGTCTCAACAGGGCTAACTGTGGATTATACTGCCCGAAAAATAACTGCAGCCAAACCTTACCCTTGGTCTTCCTGTGAACTTTCAATTACGAGCTATACCAAATATTGGACTTTATCTATTCAAGGCAATGCCCCTCAAGGTATAGATGCTGGCTCAACTGTTACAAATGTCATGGGAATCATACTAACAAGCCCACCAACAGAATCACCGAAACAATACTTGCTACGACTGCCCGATTTTGTTCAAACCGATCAAAATGGAGGAGGATCTGATAGCGGAGCACTTGACCAAACAGATGTGACTCCAACACTAGAAGGATGCGTAGATGATACATACGGACCAACAAGCAGCGCAGCACCACCTACTTGGCCTCCAAACATAGAATCCTCCCTTACAGCAGCTCAAGCAAGAGGGCACATACTTTCATTTGAATCAAAAATACAAAGCATCATATGCAAGAACAAATGCCTAAGACCGCAATCAGCACAGCAAGATTTACTATTTATTTCTAACAACTGCGAGCAACTTTCTACTTTAACTCCTGCTACTCCCTCTAATATGGCATGCATTGATGATGGATATGAATCACAACTAAAACAGCAGCAATTACTATTGAAACATCAGAAATGGCCGCTACCAGAAGTTATGCCTGGAGAACCATCAGACAGCCAAATCATATCAAGAATACAATCTTCCAAAGCAATGGTGCAAGACATTATCTGCAGAAACAGCTGCTTGAGAGAAGAAGTCGGAGATGAATTTGTCGAAGCTAACTGCAAAAGCACAGCAACAGCAGGAACTCATCCGGCCGGAACTTCAATACCTGATGCAGCTTCAATACCTGCTGCACTTACTTCTGTTGCCCAAGAAAAAGTAATAGTGCCGGGGGCGTTTACACCTAAACAATCACCGATAGCGAGCTTTATTGGCATGGTCACAGGGAGGGTAGTATCATTATTGAGATAGAAAAATGGAAAGAAAAATCATAATACTAATTATCGGACTCCTTCTGCTACTTCCTTTAGCGATAGCCGTAGATACCATAACTGATGGAAATACTGACACAACACAAACTGAAGATGACCTAAGCGAGATATGTGACTCCTACTCCTTAATCGTAGACCAGGATAAAAGCTTCACATACTGCGATACTGCCATTGAATTAACATTTGACCCGAGTACAGGAGACCTAACAATAAATGACAATCCTATTGAAATCGGTGACTCCTATGAATCAGACGGACTAACAGTGATAACAGCAACCTATGAAGGATTTGAAACTGGAAAAGCAACACTCACCCTGACAAAATCCTTTGAGAAAGTACTAGGAAGCTTTGAAGAAAAAAAATTTAAAGTATTCTACGATGAGGACGCACAATTTGCAAAATCAGTAGACGCAACAACAGATTTTCTAGCACAAATAACATACGGGGCAAATAACGCCTACATAAAAATAAGAAGCTCAACACCATCACAGATAACACTAGGAATAAACTTCGAAAGCGCAGACAAAACAGAAAAGCTGCACATACCCTGGAACATATCCCACACAAACATACAAGCCCTACTAGAAGAAAAAATTGAAACTTCAGAAGAATCACTATTCGATTTCATAGCAGATGACAATGCATTAACTCTCACCTTAGGCAGCATAGACTACAAAATAGAGCTCGCTCCAATGCCTGGCCACCCTGAAATCAATGCAATCAAAATATCCTCCCTAGAACAATTCCAAGTAGCAAAGGGAAACATACTCAAAGACACAGACACGATTTGGATAACAACAAAACTTGCAGACATAAGCCCTGACGAAAAAGCCTGCAAATACAACATAGGAGCAACTGGATCATTAGATGATTTCACAAGAGCATCATCAGTTGAAGGATACTACCCCTCAGCAACCAAGTTCTTCGACACATTCACAGACTACTGCAAAGATGAAACAACACTAGTGAACTACGGGTGCGTAGGGCTAAACACTAACTGGAAAGAAACCTCACGAGTCGCATTCCTCGAAGTAACCTGCCCGAACTGCGCAGACGGAGCATGCGAAGAAGGTCCATACTGCATTGAGACAGACAAATATGCACCCCTCAGAGACCAAACAGTACTCAAAGGAACACTGAAAATATACGAACCAAGAACAAGAGCACTAACAAATATAGGTGATTATGAAAGTGGGATAAAACTAGTTGCTGTAACAGAAACCCATGTGGACAGTTGTGCTGACGGGGAGCTAATTGAATATAAATGTGATGCTAATGCTCCTGAAGGATACACAATAACAACAGCACCATGTGATTCAGGAAACTGCGTAGAAGGCGCATGCACAGGTGAACCAATAGAAGTAATTGAAGAAGTGGAAGAAGAATCTGTTATAGAAGGATCACAAGTCAGAGATGAGCTAATAGAATTACGAGATATGATAACCCTTCTTGAAAATGCATACGAACCAGTTGAAGAAAGCTGGTGGGGCGGGCTATGGGAAACATCTGATAGAGAAATAACCTCTGTTGAAGCCCCAAGCGTAGCCTCAAGAGTCAGTACAGGCATTAGAAGCTTTGCTGCTAGGCTATTCTAGAAGTCTTTTTCAGAGGGTTGCACCATAGTATCTTCATAGCGACATCGGTAGGTATTTTGAAGGAAAATATACCTTTCTAAATAGGAATGCACCAGAGCCCTAGAATAAACCCATTTTTCTAATTCTTAACAGCCTTTCTCAAAGAAAACAGAGCCACTTCCAACTGCCTATCATCAGGCTCCTTTGTAGTAAGCCTCTGAACCCAAAGCCCTGGAGCACTAATAGCTTTGAATACGCTATTCTTAGGATACTTCGCACTCAGCTTCAAGACCTCATAAGAAACACCTGCAATCACCGGAAGCAGTAAAAGTCTTAATCCTAACTTAACCCAAAAAGAAAAATCCAAAGGAATAACAATGTAAACAAGAATGCTAACCAGTATCACGAACAGCAAGAAACTAGTGCCACAGCGAGGATTAACAGTGGAGAATGTCTTAGCAGCTTCAACAGTCAAAGGCTTACCAGCCTCATAGCAATTAACAGCCTTATGCTCCGCACCATGATACTGAAAAACCCTCCTGATATCCTTCATCTGACCTATCAAAACAATATAACCAATGAACATACCAAGCTTCAAAACACCTTCAACTATATTAAAAACAAAACGATTACCAAAAACTGAACTAAAACCAGAAGCAAACTGAGTCAAAGCCAAAGGGATAAACTTGAAAATAGCAATCGCCAACCCCAAAGAAAGAACAACAGAGAAAGCCATGAAAACCCACTCCTTCTTTGTAGACTCAACCTTCCTGCCATCATGCATAGCAACATCAGCAGAATAATTTAGACTCTTCATACCAATAACTAAAGTCTCATATAATGAGATAATGCCCCGAAGAAAAGGCCATTTGAAAGGGGGTTTCTTTGTAAGGCTCTTCACCTTATCTTTTTTATACACAATCTTTCCATTAGGATCACGAACAGCAGTGACAACTGTGTCTTTTGAGCGCATCATCACGCCCTCCATAACTGCCTGCCCTCCAACGGTTTCCATTGCCTAGAAGAACGAAGTAAAAGTTATAAGTCTTTCTTTTAGTCCATTAACTCTATCACCCCTCTCATAGCAGTAATAACTCATTTGAGGTTTTATAATGTTTATGTAGATTAAATCTGCTAAAAATACCACTCAAAAATCCTAACGAAAGCTTTAAATAATATCTTATTATCTGATATTATGTACTGATGTTTAATGTTTAGTTTTGTTGTAACTTCGGTTGCAGTGATTTTAGATGTTTTGCATCAGTACACTCATATTCTCTTACACTTTGAAATACCTGAAATGCACCCTTACCGAAAGCTTTAAATAATATTATACTTTATGATATCCTGTACTGATGTTTAATGTTTAGTTTTGCTGTAACTTCGGTTGCAGTGATTTTAGATGTTTTGCATTAGTACACTCATATTCTCTTATACCAACTAAACCCTCAAGACAGAGCTTCTAAAAGGCAAAGCTTATAAATAAGCACAAATTTCAAGCTATAAAGAAAATGGTATCACTAAGAGACACAAAAACATCAGATGTAATATCAAAGGCAGCAGACGAGCTAAAAAAGGTAAAAGAACTAGAAATGCCAGAATGGGCAAAATTCGTCAAAACAGGAGCAGGAAAAGAAAGGCCTCCAGCAAAAAATGACTGGTGGCACATGAGAGCAGCATCAGTTCTAAGAAGAATAGCACTAACAGGACCAATAGGCGTAGCAAAACTAAGAACAAAATACAGCACAAAAAAGAATATGGGCCACAAACCAGAAAGAGTATACAAAGCCGGCGGAAAAGTCCTAAGAACAATACTACAACAGCTGGAAAAAGCAGGCCTAATAAGATACACAGAAAAAGGCGTACACAAAGGAAGAATACTAACACCAAAAGGACAATCATTCTTATCAAAAGCAGCAAAACCGGTGAAACAATAAAATGGGAACATTCGCAAACCTAGCAAAAAAACTAAGACTAGCAAAAAAGCTAAACCAAAGAAAATGGGCACCATTCTGGACAGTCCCAAAAACATACGGCAAAGGAAAGAAAGTCCACCCAGGAAGACACACAGCAGTAAAAAGAAACTGGAGAAGAACAAACATAAAGGCATAAAGATGGAAAGAAAATACATAATCCCACTACGAAAAGAATGGCTGAAAGTGCCAATCTACAAGAGATCCAAAAAAGCAGGCGCAGCCCTAAAGCAATTCCTACAAAAACACATGAAAGTAGAGGATGTTAAAATAGGAAAATACCTGAACCAAGCAATATGGGCAAGAGGCATGAAAAAGCCACCACACAAAATAGAAGTACTAGCAACAAAAGTAGAAGAAAAAGATCGCACTTATGTTTTCGCAGAACTACCTGACGCACCAAAAGAAGAAGTAAAAGTGACTGGAACAAAAAAGAAATCTAAAAAAATCGCTGACAAAATAAAAGACGCACTAAAAGCACCAGAAGACAAAGAAAAGAAAGAAGAAAGAGAGAAAGAAAAACTTCTGGAAAAAGAATTCCAAGAAAAAACAGAAAAAATGAAGAAACCAGCAAAGAAACACAAGGCTGAAGAAAAGAAAGACCACAAAAAAGAACTAATCGGGCACACTGGAAAATCAAAAGACGGCGTAGAGACCACTGGAAGATAATTCTACTAACAAAATCACACCAGTTTAGGAAATTTGTCACCAAAACTTTTATAAGTTAGCTATTCTTAAATTGTCTATATGGAAAAGAGGTTGAAGTATATTTTGTTATTTTTAATTATGTTAACAATATCTGCTTACTCTACCGCAGCAGTATGCTACGATGATGATGGGGATAACTACGGACTTGGTGAAATTGGAGACTGTAAAGGTGAAGACTGCAATGACAATGACCCATTTGTGAATGTAGGCGCAGACGAACTCTGCGACAACGGCATAGACGACAACTGCAACGGAGAAATAGACGAAACAGGATGCTCATACTGTGTCGACCATGACAGAGACGGCTACGGAGACCCAGGATCAAATGACTGCACTGGCGGATTAGAAACAGACTGCGACGACACAGACAAAGAGATGAGCCCAGGCATTTCTGAACTTAACCTTTGTGAAGATGGAAAAGACAATGACTGCGATGGACTAATAGACGCAGACGATTCAGACTGCATAGAATCAGAAACTAATGGCGGAACAACCGGAAGCGGCGGAACCGGCGGAAGCAGAGGAGGCCAAAACATCGTAATAGTTGAGGACATCCCTAAAGAATCTACAAACGAACAAGCAGAAGCTGAATCAAAAGAATCTGCAAAACCAGGAGAAATACTTGTAAAAGAATCAGAAGAATCACCTGAATTAGAAGTAATGGAGCCGGGATTCCCTTGGGTAATGCTACTAATCGCATTAGTAGCTGTTTTGATTGGCGGAGCAGTGCTGTTCTTACTGCTAAAAAAACCTGCAACCGGAGCACCAGCTTCACTAATTGAATATGTAGAGAAAGCAAGAGCAAAGAAAATGCCTGATAAAGAAATAAAAAAAGGACTGCTGAAAAGCGGATGGAAACCAGAACAAATAGCTGAAGCATTTAAAACAAAATAAATACTCACAAAAAGCTTAAATAAAACAAAATAGGAGAGTGATTTCATAATGAAAAAAAGAGGAATTGTAACATTATTAATAATAAGCGTATTTTTGATTTCTATTGCAGGAATGGTGAATGCAGCAGAGAATTATGGAGCAGAGGATTATGTAGAATTATTTAGGTGTAAAGAGATTACTGAGGAGGTAGATGTTCACTATTATCTGGGAACAGTTGATTTTCCATGCGTAACAGTTCAAGATAGGGAATATGAGAGAGATACTTCTTTAGGATATATTTTTAGAGAGGTACCATCAGGCATAATGCCTCTGCCTCAATCATTGAAACGGAAGGGTGGAGGAACCTCTGGAGCCGTAATCGGGTATACTTACGCCTGTGCAGACAAGTCTTGTTTACCTTCTTCTCCAACTTCTTCTCTACTTCAAGGATGTTCTAAAGTAAGTATGCAAAATGAAGATAATAACTATTATTATGATAATGCCATAGGGATAGTTGTTAAAGGTCCTGATGTTCCTTGGGCAGATAGGCCTTGCCAAGATGATGTTACCTGGTTAGGCTATTCTCTAGATGCTCTTCCAGTAACAACAAGCGGCACACCGCCAGAGGATGTAATAGCAACATCAGAGCCTTCATCGCCTGGATTGTCAGGATTAAAACAGGCACTATCAGGAACCCCTCAACAAGCAGTAGCCGAAGCACATCTTGCACCAACACCAGCAGAAATACCAAGTGCAACTAATACTGAAGAAGAATTCGATCCTGAAAGCTGCATAGATGATGGAAGAGACCCTAAGCTTTACATTAAAGATTTTGACCCTGAAAACTGGGAACCAACACAAGACATTGATAAACAAAATGTAGCACAACTAAAAGACAGAATACTTAAAGCTGAAATAGTAATACAAAGCATCATATGCAAAAACAAATGCCTAAGAGAAGAAGTCGGAGGAGAAGAGGGGGAATTTGTCAAAGCTAACTGTGCCTCAGACATAAATACCGGGAGGTCTGGAGACGGATTACCGAATTCAGGAACTGGATGCACAGGAAGAGATTGTGGAGATGAAACAACAGGCACAACTGAAGAAAGTGATGATCAACTAGAATCAACATCCGAAGGTGATAGCCGGTCTTCTGCTTGCCTCCCGGGTTGGACACCTCCGCGATGCATGCCTGGTAAAGAGTTAGTTGCAATAAATGGGGATGATATAGTATATGATCCAAAAGGGTGTGTGGAACCAGGAACAACTGAGTGTAAAGAGATTGTTCAATCATCAGGAACTGCACCAGATTACGGGGCATTCTCTGGTGGCATTCCCATTGGAGGATTCTTCTGGGGAATCACAGGAAGAGTAATAACATTACTGCGAGGCTAAAAAACAATCTAAACAATGAAAAAAACAATCACCACAATACTAATAGGGCTCCTTTTATTGATCCCATTAGCAGTAGCTGAAAATGATGCCGCAGATGTAGGCCCACAAAAACAAGTATCCTCATTTGAAAAGTTCAAACTATTCTATGAAAATACTGAAGGCGAACCAATTGCTGTCAAAGGAATACTAGACGCAAACACGGAGAACATAGCAGAAACAACTTTCGGCGAAAACAAAGCATATGTAACAATAAAAAGCTCAACACCAAACAGAATAACAGTAGGAATAGACTTCAACGATGGATTAGACAAGCTATACACAACTTGGAGAATACACCAAACCAAAATCCAAAAATTAGACAGCTACTTCTTCACAAATGAGCAGGAAAGTTTTGACAGAGAACCCGAACTAATAAGATCACTAACAAAAGAAGGAATAAACTTCTACACAAAAGAAAATGAACAAACACTCAAACACACAATAGAACTCGATACACTCAATGGAAAAAATGCAGTAAAACTAACATTTGCTACAAAAGTCTATATAACTACAGGAAACATATTACAACCTGCCAATATGCAGATCAATACCATCTGGATAGGGACAAAACTTTCTGATCCAAAAGCAGACCTGTCCTGCGTCTATGATACTGAAGGAGCATCACTAGATGACTTTACAAAAAGATCAACAGTACAAGGAAAATACCCCTCAACAGATGCATTCTTTGATACCTTTACAGACTACTGTGAAGATGAAATAACTTTAGTAAACTACGGATGCATAGGACTGTCAAACCCGATTTGGGCAGAATCCTCAAGAGTAGCATTCCTAGAAGTAACATGCCCGAACTGCGCAGAAGGAAGATGCACAGGAGGACCATACTGCATGGACAGTGACAAACATGCATCAAACCCAATTTATACAAAAGGCAAGCTGGTAATTTATACTCCAAAAGAAAGTCTGATAACTCGAAATTCAAATCTAAAAATAACCGGAAACCCGATAGCCAACCTTAACTCAATACCCAGGGAGTTAGATACGGCACCACAAGCAATAACACCTAGTTTAGATGACCCTGAAATACCCAGTTTTACTGTCCCTGAAATACCAGACATACAACCACCTAAGATAACTAAACCAGGACTACCCGATATAACACGATCAGTCTATAATAACGGAATGAAAAAACTCGCGGAAGAAGACCTCACTGCAGAAGAATTTGAAGATGCCTGCGAAGGAGATCAACTAAAAGAATATTCTTGCGATCCCAACACAAGAAACGGCTACAAATATGAATTAACAGACTGCCCTGGCGGATGTGAAAAAGGCAGGTGTTTAGTTCTAGAGGCACCAGTCGATAGAACATGGTTTGACAAACTACTCGGAGATGAATGCACTACAGACAGAGAATGCGCGCCAGATGAAATATGCTCAAAAGGTAATAAATGCATAGAAAGATCAGAGCCTATGAAAAGACCAGCAGAGGAAGCACCTACAGAAGAACTAGAAGACCTAAGATCTGAACTTAAAAACTTAGAAAACATGATTGTAGAATTCAAAGACATATATGAAGAAGATGAAGGAATAATTACCGAAACTGCTAATGGAATAAGAGACACAACAAGAATAGCTATTAACTTCCTATCTAACCTGATTAAAAGGTAAGTAAAATTCTAGCTGACTTATCGCCTAATTCAGAATTGCTCTGTGAAGTTAGTGCAAAATAAAAGCTAAACCTTTATTAATCACTGCAGATATTTCTCTAACAATATGAAACTACCATTTGAAAAAATAGAAAGGAAGATAGCAATAAAACGAGAAGCAGAAACTGACAGCAGATACGGCTGCAGACCTGAAAAAAGATCCGTAGAAAAAATTCTTGAATACGGCATTGTAAATCTAAACAAACCATCCGGACCAACATCCCATCAAGTATCAGACTATGTGAAAAAAATACTCAAAGTCCAAAAAGCAGGACACTCAGGAACGCTAGACCCAAATGTCAGCGGAGTACTGCCAATAGCAATAGGCAGAGCTACAAAAATCGTACAAGTACTGTTAACTGCAGGCAAAGAATACGTCTCAATAATACACTTACACTCTGAAATAAAAGAAGATAAGATAAGAGAAGTTCTAAATGAATTCATCGGTAAAATAATGCAACTACCGCCCATAAAGAGCTCAGTAAAAAGACAACTAAGAGAAAGAGAAATCTACTACATTGAAATACTGGAAATATCTGGGAGAGATATCCTGCTTAAGATAGGATGCCAAGCAGGAACATACATCAGAAAATACGCACACGACCTAGGAGAGAAATTAGGAACTGGTGCACATATGGCTGAATTAGTAAGAACAAAAGCAGGGCCTTTCAACTACGAGAACTGGGTCACATTACAGGAATTGAAAGACGCCTTTGAAATGAAAGATGAAAAAGCAATAAGAAGAGCCATACAACCAGTGGAGAACGGCGTCGGACACCTGCCAAAACTATGGATAATAGACACAGCAGTAGACACAATAAGCCACGGAGCAGCACTATCAGTGCCAGGAGTAGTAAAATTACACGATAATATCAACCAAGGAGACATAGTAGCAATAATGACACTCAAAGACGAGCTAGTTGCGATAGGAGAAGCACAGATGAACAGCCAGAACATACTAGCACAAAGCAGAGGCATAGTAGCCACAAAACTGAGAGTGTTCATGCAAGCAGGAATATACCCTAAATTTGTAAGAAAATGAAACAAGTAAAACTGACCATAAAAGGAATAGTGCAAGGAGTATTCTTCAGAGCATTTGTTAAAAGAGAAGCGGAAGGCTTGAAAGGATATGTAAAAAACCTAGAAGACGGAACACTAGAAGTAGTTGCACAAGGAACAGAAGAACAGATTGATAAATTGATCGAAGCATGCAAAAAAGGACCAGAAGGATCAAAAGTTGATGAAGTAGAAGTTGAAGAACAGGAGACAGAAGCACTAGCTGACTTCCATATACAACTATGAAAAAAATAATAAAAATAACAAAAGGAATACCCCTTCTCGGAGCAATAGCATTCGGAATAATCGACAGAGGAACAGACCTCCTACAAGTAAGACCAACATCAATATGCAACTTAAACTGCATTTACTGCTCAACTGACTCAGGACCAAAATCAAAAATACACCAAGCAGACTATGTAGTTGACCTTGATTACTTAATGGAATATGTAAAGGATGCTGTAGAATACAAAGAAACAAGCGTAGAAGTGAACATCGATTCTGTAGGAGACCCATTAACATACAAGCAAATAGCTGAACTAATCAAAAAAACATCTAAAATAAAGAATGTACGGCGCATATCAATGCAAACCAACGGGACACTATTGACTCCTGCTTTGCTTGATAAACTAGAAAAAGCCGGCCTGAACCAGATTAATCTCTCTGTAAACACCCTAGATGCGAAACAAGGGAAATACTTGAGCGGTACTGACTGCTATGACCTGAAAAAAGTTTTAGCGATAGCTAAGAAAGTGGCAGAACCAAAAATAGAACTGTTATTAGCACCAGTATGGATACCTGGAATAAATGACAAAGGAATTGAAGAAATGATAACACTCTCTAAAGAGTTAAAATGCAAAATAGGAATACAAAAGTATGAGATTTACAAATATAGCAGGAAGGTTCCAAAAATAAAAGCAATCAACTACTGGAAGTTCTATGATAAAATAGAAGAATGGGAGAAAAAGTACAAAGTTAAACTAAAACTAACCGCAAAAGACATGAAAATCAAAAAAGCAAAAAGATTACCAGAGAAATTCAAGAAAGGCGAAAAAGAATATGCTGAAATCAAATGCTTAGGATGGATAAAAGGACAGATGATCGGTGTAGCAAGAAACAGATCAATCACCGTGAATAACTGCAATTCCAAAATCGGAGACAAAGTAAAAGTAAAAATCCTAGAAACAAAAAACAATCTCTATCTTGCAGAGACCATTTAATAAAACCGGTTAATATTCTGGATAAAAATTATCAAATCTTCCTTGCTGAATCTCTTAAATTGCTTCTTAGGCTTTGGCTCTCCTTTTGCCTCGTTCTTAATATCAGCGTATAACGGATCCAACTCATTTTTGAACAACTCTTGATTCTCCTCTCTAGGTAATATGCTTTGGACTCTTGGAAATGTATTTTCTATCTTTGTTTCAACAGCCCCATCACATCCAATATCCATCAAAACATAGCCTAAATTATTTTTGTCATATATGAGTCTTTGAGGAATATCAAATTTTAGATTATCTAATGTTATTATTGGACGAGGCTCATAAACAGCTGCAACACAAAATGCGGGATTAGAATTATCCTGAGAATACATTAATACAGCTTTTTCAAAATCTTGAATATGAAACTCAGAGTCTCTAGTTATTTTGCTAAATGAGTTCTCAGAACGCTTACCCCAATGACTATCTGACTCGGTTGTACAAGCACCAAGACCAACTACCAATCCTAAGACTAAACTTCTAAGTTTCATTCTTCTTTCCAAACCATGTCCCTTGCTTTTGCAAGTTCAGGATCAAATTCTTTCTCAAATCTTTCTTTATCCTTCTTTGTCCAAAGATAGCTTTCTACTTCTCGCTCTCTCCAAAGATGATTTGTAACCCCTTTGTCATTACCTTCTTGATAAATATCAGCAGCTCCGTCGCAACCTTGGTCTACAATTGAAAACCACCTATCTGGATAAAGGCCTCTCATTCCACAAAAAGGTTTATCATCTTTAAAACCCCTATAGAAAGTAATTTGCCCATTCTCAACATAATCAGTACACATCCTAAGACCGCTTTTCATGTAGCAACCTTTTTCAACAGATGCCATTATGCCTACACAACCTGCTAAACCTACGACCAGTGATGTTCCCAGTATTAATTGTTTTAAATCCATTTTAGATTTTATTTCTAGGATATATATTTAAAGCTTACTGCTATCATTGGTTTTTATGAAGTACATAGCACAAACAGCCGGGGGAATGGAAGACATTTCTATTAAAGAGATTGAAGAACTAATAGGTGTAAGGGCTGAAAAACTGCAAGAAGGAAGAGTCCTATTTGACACTACAAACCAGAAAGCAACAGAGCTACTTAATGCAAGAAGCATATTCAGGGTATACGAATTTGTACAAGAAATAGAATTCAGCTCATTTGAAGACCTTCTCAAAAAAGTAAAAACCTTTGAAATAGAAGACCCCTTTGTCGTAAGATGCCAAAGAGAAGGGGATCACAGATTCCAATCATTAGACGCAGAAAAAGAAATAGGAGAACTATTCTACAACAAAGGCCACAAAGTAGACCTGCACAACCCTAAGACAATAATCATAGCAGACATAATAAACAACAAATGCTTCCTAGGAAAAGACCTTACCAATGACAATGATTTGAGCAAAAGAGAATACAGAGTAAAAGCACACTCAAAAGCAATCAATGCAACCTTAGCCTACGGGGTACTAAGATTAGCCGGCTGGACAAAAGACAAATCACTATTTAATCCAGAATGCAAAGATGGAGTAATAGCAATAGAAGCAGCACTATGGGCAAAAGACCCAAAAGAAATAACAGCAACAGACAGCCAAATAACAAGCGTTACAGCCGCAGAAATAAACTCAAAACTAGCAGGAGTCCATAAACATATAAAATTCACAGAACCCAAGAAAACAAACTACATAATAACCCAACTAATACGAATAGACAATCTCTTTGAAAAAGCTGAAGAACTGCTAACAGACAAAGGAACAATACTCATAATAACACAAAAGGAAAATGTTAACCCAAGATGTTTCAAATTGGTAAACAAAAGAGAAGTAAAAGTTCACAAAGCAAAATATTTTTTACTCACATTTGAGAAGTAAAACTGCTTTAATATACCTTTAGAAGCCCAAAATTAGCCATCATTTATATACTCTTAGCGTAAGTTTTAAATACCTATGCCTCATCTAAAAGATGATTAAATACCCTATACAGCAGTTTACCGCTGTAAAACGCAAGTTAGGAGGTGCAAACAATGGGTGAATTAGTAGTTGTACGAAGTAAAATAAAAGAACACGCAAACGGATTAAATGTTGCAGGCGATTTCGCAGAAGCACTAAACGGAGAAGTAGTTAAACTTATCCAAAAAGCTGCAGAAAGAGCAAAAGAAAACAAAAGAGGAACACTAAAGCCAAGAGACCTATAAATCTCTTGCTTTTTTTCTTTTTTTTTAGAATTTTAAGAAAATAAAAAAAATAATTAATAACTACTTACTCTCCGCTATCAAAGTCGTCGTCGTCATCGTTTTCAAAGTCATCGTCATCATCATCAAACTTGAATTTGAAATCTTCCATTTTTGTAGACCTCCTTAGGAACTTTTATATGCCTAACTCTCTTTTTAAATTTTTCTCTGGGGGGCTCTGGTGCATTCCTATTTAGAAAGGTATATTTTCCTTCAAAATACCTACCGATGTCGCTATGAAGATACTATTCTAGAAGTCTTTTTCAGAGGGTTGCACCAAAGCCCTCTGGGGGTAGCTATTTATACCTTAATGCATACTACTTTACTATGAGCAAAATAAAAGGAAGCAAGGCTGAAAGAGAACTATTCAAGATGCTATGGGACAACGGATGGTCAGTAGTTCGCAGTGCAGGAAGCGGAGCAGCACAAGTACCCTCACCAGACCTAATAGCTGGAAACAATGAAAGATTCCTTGCACTAGAATGCAAATCACTAAAAATAGACAAGAAATATTTTTATCAAGACGAAATAGACCAGCTGAACTACTTCTCCTCACGATTCGGAGCAGAACCATGGATAGGAGTAAGATTCGACAAAAAAGGGTGGTGGTTCGTCCACACCAAAGATCTAGAGAGAAGCGGCGGGAATAGTTTCTTAGTATCATTAGACTTTGCTAAAGAAAAAGGATTAACTTTTGAAGAATTAATAAAAAAAGAAAAAAACTAAAAACAACCCTTCAATTCCTCAACCTTATCAGTCTTCTCCCAAGGAAACTTACTTCTTCCAAAGTGACCATAAGCAGCAGTATCCTCGTAACACCAACCTGGTAATCAACAACCGCCTTTGAAGTTACCTCTCCGCCAAGAACAACTGCGCCGGTCTTAACCAACGTCTCGCAAGCGACCCTGCTCTCCGAATCCTGAGCAAGATGCGCATCCAATATCGCGTCTGATATCTGGTCAGCAACCTTTATCAGGATGGCCCTCTGTCACTGACTCTGAACTAAATAGCTTCTTCATTTTTTATCAACCTCCAATGCATCTTTTTTTATTTTTTTATACAATACATCTGCATTCTTTTCAAATATTTTTTCATTATTGTATTTATGTCTCCAAGAAATATCCTTCACCCCATCAAGGTCTCTTATGCAATAATCAACTTCCTCGTCACATCCAAAATCATTCAATGAAAGAAAATATCCCTTGCTGGATTTCAACATAACACTGCAGATATTATCCCCGCGGTTATACGCTACCAACCCGTTACCTTCTTTCATACAAGTCATTGTCCTCCCAGTATCCATACAAGTTCTCTTTACCGATGAATGTGTTGTTGCGCAACCTGCCAATCCTATTGCACCCACTAAAACTAAGTTTCTTAGATTCATTTTATCAACTCCTTTATTTTTGATACTTAGTTTATAGACCAGTTTTTAAATTTAATGCAGAAAAGGCGGATACACCAAGTAAATTCTAAATTTATAAATAGTAAGCCTTATAAATAATAGTGGTTTTTAGACAGGATATGGCCAAAAAAACCTCAAAAAAGGAAAAGAAGGCAGAAAAGCCCAAAACAGATGTCCAAAACATGCTGGCAAACCTGCCTACAGAAATGAAAGAACGGATGGAAGGCGTAAAAGACAGCCTTGACAAATTCACAAAGCAAATTCTAGAAAAATTCGACAAATACATAGTAGGAGTATCACTACTGCCACCCCCAAGAAAAGAGCAAAAAGAAGAGCAAGACATAGACCCAACCAAAATCAATGTCTTAGTACTAGTAGACGATGCAGACTCACAAAAGATTCCAAAAGAAGAGCTGAGCTCCAAAGTAACAGCAATCATAGAAAAGATGGGCAAAGACCTAGACAACAATCTAGCACCACAAGTAATGCTACTATCAGAACTAAGAGAAGTATGCTACGACTCAAAATATGACCTTCTGAACATGATAGCAGTCAGCGCACCAGTATACGATCCAAAAGACCTACTTGCAGGACTTAAAATATCAGAACTGCACAAGAACATGGTCATCAAAAAATTCGAAAAATACATCCTAAGCTACGTAGCAGCAGGAAGCCTATTCAGAGGAGAGCAATCAAATGACATCGATGTGTATGTAGTAATAGACGACACAGATGTCAAAAAAATGCCAAGAACAGAACTAAGAGACAAACTAAGAGCAATAATCGTAGGCATGGGATTCGAAGCAAGCAAAATAACAGGAATACAAAAACAATTCCACATACAAACCTACATACTAACAGACTTCTGGGACCAAGTCAAAGACGCAAGCCCAGTAATATTCACATTCCTAAGAGACGGAGTACCGCTATACGACAGAGGAGTATTCATGCCATGGAAACTACTGCTAAAAATGGGAAGAGTAAAACCCAGCATGGAAGCAATAGACATGAACATGGACATAGGAGAACGACTGCTAGAGAGAATAAGGCACAAGATGCTGAGCGTAGTCGGAGAAGACCTGTATTACGCAGTACTGAATCCGGCACAAGCAGCACTGATGCTTTACGGAATACCGCCACCAACACCAAAAGAAACAATCCACCTACTAGACGAAATATTCGTAAAAAAAGAAAAGCTACTTGAAAAAAAATATGTGCAAATACTAGCAGACATCAGAACAGCATACAAAAACATTGAACACGGAAAAACAAAAGCAGTAAGCGGAAAAGACATAGACAAACTGCTGAAAGACGCACAAGACTACCTAGCAAGAATCAAAAAACTATTCGAACAAATATCAGAAAGAGCAGCAAAAGAATCAATACTAGACACATACGACGCATGCATCGGCATCACAAGAGACCTGCTTTCCCTAAAAGGAGCAGAAGCAACAACAGACGAAAAAGTAATAACACTATTCAAAGCAAAACTGATGCCTGAAGAAAAAATACCAGACAAATTCCTAAGAATACTAAACACTGTCAAAAAAGCAAAAACAGACTACCTCGCAGGAAAGATGAGCAAGCAAGAACTGGAAAAAGCAAGAAAAGAAGCCAACCTGTTCATCAAAGCCATGGTAGAACACATGCAAAGAAAGAAACTAGGAGCCCTAGAAAGAATAAAAGTAAGAGTCAAATACGGCAACAAAATCGGAGAACTCATGCTATTTGACGATGCAGTATTCATCGTAAAAGACCTAGAAAAGAGGGACGAACTGCAAAAAGCTGAAATAACAGAAGACGGCCACATAAACAACCTAAAACCATCAAATCTAGAAGAATTAGAGAAATACATGGTAAAATTAGGTATTCCAAGGAAAATCTTTATAAAAGAGCACTTCTTTGGAGACCTAAAAGACATATTCGGCACAGACGTTGAAGTCATGCTGAACTACTAAACATCAAAATGAGCTTAAAATACTTAATATCCGGGGCAACAATGGGCATCGCACTCGTTATTGGAGCATGCCAAACAGAAGAGAATGGCCTCTTAGAAAAGAGAAAAGATCTGGCTATACAAGTAATAAATATGAGGTGCGAAAGTATAGGAACTGATTCCATCTATAATGTAATCGTGGGCTATTCTCAGTGCACAAAAAACAACACATCAATCGATGTAATTGACTTAATTGAAACTTGGGATAAAGTATACAGATCAAGCTTTTATGATATCGGCCCTGATGGAAAAGTGGAATTTAAACTAATAGGCCCTCCGGATATACCTTCAATGGTCCTAAGAGATGAAAACGAAGAACTCTTTAAAACCCAATTCGACCCGGCTTTTCGAGACCTTAAGAAATTTTTATCAAAATCAGAGAAAGATTTATCAATACCAAAAAATTATGAGGACACATTATAATGGAAGCAGTCGTAAGCGCATTCAGAGGAAGCAAAAGATCACAACGCACAACAGCACATGTAGTACTCGTTGTTAAAGGCATTGCTGACAGAAAAAAAGCTGAAACCCTAGTCGGTAAATCAGTGAGCTGGACAAGCCCTGCAGGAAAGAAAATTGTCGGCGAAATAAGAGCCGCCCACGGAAAAGCAGGAGCAGTAAGAGCAATATTCGAAAGAGGACTGCCTGGACAAGCATTAGGAACAAAAGTGCAGATGGGAGCATAAGTCATGAAACTCACAGACCTCGTACTGGAAACAGCTTTAGCTCTTGGTATAGGCGGAACAGCATATGCTGGGCCATTGACCTGCGAATTCAATGAAAACAGGGCCACCTGCAGAAGAATACTCGAAACATCACCATCATGCGAGTTCGTAGACGGAGCAATAGACTGCTCAAAAGTGCAGACCGGCGGGAAAGTAATGTACCTAAAGTACAACAATGACTGCGTATTCCATGTAGAAGACAAAAACGGAGAACAAGTAAAATTCATAGACAACGGATGCGATGCAACAGTCGACATATACGCAAAACAATTCAATGGAAAATTCAAAACCGCAGAAAGGAAAGGAAAAAATAGGCAGCTTTTTAAAGACAGACTGGACCCTTTCTTAAGATCACTATACTCAACAGTACTAAAAGAACTAAACATAAAGGTATACAACAACAAATAAAGGTGAAAGACTAAAATGGTAAGCCTAAGACCCGGAAGATGTTACACACCTGTAAAAAGAGCATACACAAGAAAATCAAAATTCAAGAAATCATCATTCATCAAGTCAGTTCCACCCTCAAAAATCGTAAAATTTGACTATGGAAACCTGACAAAAAAGTTCGCAGCAGAAGTAAACCTAGTGACAAAGCAAGCAATACAACTCAGGCACAACGCAATAGAATCAGCAAGAACAGTAATAATCAGAAAATTAAACCCTCTAGGTAAAAACTACCATGTTAAGATCAGAGTATTTCCGCATCATGTCCTAAGAGAAAACAAAATGATTACCGGGGCAGGAGCAGACAGAATGCAGACAGGAATGCAGAAATCATTCGGAAGAGCAGTAGGACTTGCGGCAAGAATA
The DNA here is from genome assembly GCA_043797705.1 of archaeon. Taxonomy (GTDB): domain Archaea; phylum Nanobdellota; class Nanobdellia; order SCGC-AAA011-G17; family GW2011-AR17; genus JAZDPJ01. Next base: position 30,799 of record JAZDPJ010000023.1, on the reverse strand, counting down.
AAAAAAGGAAAAACAGTATTCTCAATCTACCTAGACAAAGAAAATGTCGAACTCGCGAAAGCAGCACTCAAAGCAGCAACCTACAGACTACCATTAAGAGCGGAAATAACAGTAAAACAGTAAATACCAAACCTTTAAATATTTACCAATCTTCTAGTATATTGCCAAAATGATTGAAAAGACATTGCGGCTAATAAATACCCAAAATTTGACAGATGACTGCAACGACTGTTATGGACTTTTTTCTGATGACGAATGGATACTAAATGATGAAAACATAGCAATGTGAGGGGGTTTATCCGCAAACAAGGAAATCTTGGCTTGATATTATGCCCCCCTATTATATGCGCCTTACCGCACTTTCTGCATTAACCAAACAGTAATTACCCAATTGAAAATGATTTTTAAACCATAATAATATTTATATACTTCTTATACCATATAAATTGTAGAATAAATAGAAAGACTACACTGATGCAGAGATTTATCAATTATCTTTTGCATTTTTGATGAAGGCAAGTTATTACAGAGTTCTGGTGCCTTCGACCTATGTAACAAGTTCCAAAGGAAATTTTCAAAGAAAAACTATTTCCTTAAAAGAAAACAAGGGTCAAAATAAAAAAAAGGGTGAAACAAAAAGAAAGACAAAGAAAAAATAAAGCGTTTTCCTCTAGAAGCCGCTGAAACTCAAAGAGGAAAACAAAAGTAAAACCTTGAAAGGTTTTTCCCGCAATACTGAAGCCAAACACCTTATTAAATGTTTTGGTTTTTGGAATTCTTTCCTGGTTTAAAACATCATATTCAACATTGGGGGTGAAAAAATTGGAAACCAGACAAGAAGGAAAATATTTAGTGATGTGGCATACATGGCAGCCAATACAAAAAAGAGGGATATTGAATCGATTGCTTGGACGGAGAGTCCGTCTTTTGCAACCGATGGTCCATGCATTCGATTCGGAAGAAATCGCAGAGTATGGATACAACAACATAAAATCCAACAAGGGATTCAAGCCATGTATACTCAAAGTTATAAAAAGCTAAGCACTGCCAACAAAAAACATTGCGTTCCCTCCTTAACCCAACCCCTAAACAGGGTTGGGCTCCCACGGAGGAAAAATATGACAGACAAAGACAAAGAACAACAAATGCTGCGGTTTGAAATAGAAAACTGCAGGAGAAACATAGAGTTTTATAGACTGCAAATTGACCAGATAGAAGACAAGCTGTCAGAACTGGAAAAACTTCAAGAAGCACACGAGTACTACTAAATAGCAGACTATAAGATTTTTTTAAGGGGGATTATGTGCTATTGGTTTGCGGAAGTTTTAAATATTCTATAACTAAATTAGTTACACAAGAGGTGGTACCAAATGAGTTTTATCGCGTGGTTTAGTGAACTTTCAAAAGAAGATGTCCCCTTAGCGGGTGGAAAAGGTGCCAACCTTGGGGAAATGTACAACGCAAAGCTGCCAATACCTCCGGGATTCGCAGTAACATCAGAAGCATTCAAAGCATTCATTGAAAATACCGGATTAAAAGAACAGATATTTTCACTTCTAAAAAATCTAGATGAAGAAGACAATGCAAAACTGCAAGAAGTTTCTAAAAAAATAAAAGAATTAATACTCAAAACCCTTATGCCACAAAACATAGCAAGCGCAATAACAGAAGCATATGACAACCTAGATATTGATGAAGAAGTCCTTAAACGAGCTGGCAGCGAAGCACTATCCATAGTAAAAGGCGGAAGAGAACCGCCACTAGTTGCCGTAAGAAGTTCAGCAACGGCGGAAGATTTACCGGAAGCTAGTTTTGCAGGGCAACAAGAAACATTCCTAAACATCAGAGGAAACAATCCTTTACTAATAGCAGTACAAAAATGCTGGGCATCACTATATACTGCAAGAGCCATCTATTACAGGGTAAAAAATAACTTCCCACACGAAAAAGTACTCATAGCAGTAATAGTACAAAAAATGGTAAACTCAGACAAAGCAGGAGTAATGTTCTCAATAAACCCCGCTACAAACAACGAAAGTGAAATCCTAATCGAAGGAGCATTCGGCCTAGGAGAAGTAGTTGTATCAGGAGCAATAACACCAGATGAATACCTAATAGACAAAGAAACAGAAGAAGTGAAGAATATTAACATAGGAGACAAAGATTACATGCTCACGCTTGACCACTCTTTCGGCAAAACAGTAAAGAGATCACTACCACCAGACAAAAGAAAAGAACAAGTGCTTAATGACCATGAAATAGCTGTGCTAACACAACTAACAAAAAGAATCGAACACCACTACGGAAAGGCACAAGACATGGAATGGGCAATTGAAGGATCCAAAATCTATATCACCCAATCAAGACCAGTAACGACTTTGAAAAAAAGAGAATCAAAAGAAGAAACCAAAGAAACAAAAACAGACAAAGAACCAATAGTCACAGGAATACCAGCAAGCCCAGGAGTAGGAATCGGACCAGTAAAAATAGTACATAATGCTGATGAACTTAGTAAAATTGAGAAAGGAGACGTACTAGTAGCAGAAATGACAAATCCAGACTATGTATCAGCAATGGAAAAAAGCGTAGCAATAGTAACAGACAGAGGAGGCAGTACCTGTCACGCCTCGATTGTAGGAAGAGAGATGGGAATACCAGTAATAGTCGGAACAAAAAACGCAACAGAAGTGCTAAAAGAAGGGCAAGTAATAACAGTCGACGCAACCGCAGGAAAAGTGTACGAAGGAGAACTGCAAATAGCGCACAAAGAAGAAAAAGAACAACAATTCGCCCCACTAGACCTAGAAACAGCAACAGAAGTCAAAGTCATAGTGGACCTGCCGCAGTTCGCACACAAAGCAGCAGAAACAGGAGCAGACGGGGTTGGACTATTAAGGGTTGAAATGATGATAGTAAGAGGCAAAGTACACCCAGCATACATGCTAAGAACAGGGAGAACAGAAGAACTTGTAGAACAATTAGTACAAGGAATAAGCGAAATAGCAAAAGCATTCGAAGGTAAACCAGTATGGTACAGGACATCTGATATAAGAACAGACGAGTACAGAGAACTAGAAGGCGGAGACGAAGAACCAAAAGAAGACAACCCCATGATGGGATACCACGGTATAAGAAGAGGAATGATGGAAAAAGACCTTCTAAGAGCAGAGTTCGAAGCCATAAAAAAAGTACATGATATGGGACTAACAAATGTAGGGGTCATGTTATCACTAGTAACACATCTTGATCAAGTATCTGAAAGCAAAAAAATACTACGGGAAGTTGGGCTTGAGCCACAAGAAAACATAGACTTTGGAATAATGGTGGAGACACCTGCAGCAGTACAAATAATAAAAGAAATATGCGAAGAAGGAATAGACTTCGTAAGCTTCGGAACGAATGACCTGACACAATTTACATTAGCCTTGGACAGAAACAATGAAAACGTAGCAAATCTTTATGATGAGATGCATCCTGCAGTGCTGAGACAGATAAAATATGTCATAGATGTATGCAGAGAATACAATGTGGAAACAAGCATCTGCGGACAAGCAGGAAGCAACCCAGAAATGGCAGAGTTTTTAGTCAGAGCAGGGATAGACAGCATATCAGCAAACGCTGACGCAGTGCACAAAATAAGAAACATAGTGGCTAAAGTAGAAAAGAAAATACTACTTGATGTCGCAAGAAAAGACATGCAAGACCGAAACTGTTAAAAGCAACTATTTCTTTTACTTTATATAATGAAAAGAGGTCAAGCAACAATATTTGTAATTATGGGAATTCTAATTGTTGCACTAGTAACAGTCAGCTACTCCTACAGAGATGAAATATCCTCAAAAGCGTCTGAATTCGGACTCGTAAAAACAGCATCACTACCGCCTCAATTCGAAAACACAAAGACCGAGATAGAAAACTGCCTAAGCGACAGGCTGGCAGATGCAACTGAAACCATTGCAATACGCGGAGGATTCATGGAACCAACCAACGCGTTAGATGCCAACGGACTGCTAATCACCTACTTCTACAACAAAGGGAACAAATTTCCCCCAAGAGAAAGAATAGCAGCGGAGATATCCAGAGTGTTCAATCTTGATGCAGTACTGTGCCCTACAGTCGCAGACCTAGAAAAACCAAAAATGGCAGAATCAGAAGTGACCATAGAAGAAAGCAAGATTGGAGCAAAAATAACGATGCCTGTAACTCTCAAAATAGGCGAAACTGCTGAAACAATAAAAGACTTTAGCATAACACCAAAAATAAGCCTAGGGAAACTGCTGGACGCCGCAGAACAGATAATCCAAACAGTAAACTCCGAAGGAATATGCATAAACTGCGTGAACAGCATAGCTGAAGAAAAAGACATAGAAGCAGAAATAGAACCATTCGAAAACTCAGTGATAATCACATTAATTGACCAAAACTCAAAAATAAATAGCAAACCATTAAAATTATCCTTTGCAGTGAAATACTAAAATGAAAAAGATACTGGCAATAACAGCAATCACCTTCCTGCTACTAGTATCAATCGCTGAAGCAGCAGGAATAAACGACCTAATAATGAATGTAGGCAAGGACCAAGCCACAAACCTTCTCGCAGGAAACCCGGCATACCAAGGAGTAGCGGCAGCATACAACATAGCACAAAATCCCGGAAGCCTAGTAGACCTCGCAACATCAGCAGCAATGCAGCAGATAGCACAAGCATCACCAAATCTCTACCAAGCATACAGTACCTATATAGGTATAACCTCCAATCCCATAAGCTTTGCAGCAGGCAAACTAGAAGGTGAATTAACAAAAGAAATTAGTGAAAAAAATCCAGAACTTTACAAGATTTATAACGACGGGATGCAAGCCTATTCTACAGCTTCCTCTGCTATAAAAGATCCCGTAGCCTTTGCAAAATCTTACGGTCTGCAAGAACTATCAAAACAAGACCCAACAATCGGACAGTTAATATCACAAGTTTACAGGATTAAAGGTTATGTGGACCAAATAAAAGCAGCACCGGCCCCTCCAGGAACAGATGCCGCAACAGCCTCACAAAAAGCAGTCCCATTCCAAACAGCGACAACCGGAAAGGCAGTAGCCCAGCAGTCAGGGCCTTTCGCTGACTTCAAAGGGGACATGAGCCAAGCAGCAGGCAAGTGCCTTGTAGGATTCTCACTAGAAGAAGGAGTAACAGGCACACAAATAGGAACACCATCTACTGGGGATATACAAAACTGCGAAATCGGAAGCACAGAATCAACAGACATATCTTTCGCCTTCAATAAGGAACTAACAAACGCAAAAGTCCAAGGGAAAGGATGCACACTATCAAAAACAGGAGTCAAAATATATGTCTACAACTCAGGAAGCTGCTCAATGGATTTAGAGGGATGGACAGTGCTGGATAGCGGCAAAGGAACCTACATGACATTCATAAAAGAAGACAAAATTTGGACCTTATTTGAAGGAAGATTTGTACCAAAAAACGACCCACATACATTCAGACTCAAAGATGAAGAATACTCAATACCTCTAGGAGGCATACTAAACTACAAGAACGGAAAATTTGATGTAGACTTGGGCAATATCGAAAAAAAAGAGTTCTCAATAACAAGCTACAAAGACAGCAAGGCAGTGGGCGCAACAACAATAAGGCAGACAGGAGACACAAAGCCCCAGATAACCCACAACATCGGAGGAGGATATGACATTGCAGGGTCTGCAGAGATAACTAGCCCAACACAAAAGATTAACATGATTCGAGGAGACATAGCAATAAGCCCGAGCGGAACCCTGGACAGCATAGGAGAAAACACAATCCTAGAAGCATGGCTTCCAGAACTAGACAAGTCCCTGCCATCAAATATAGTGCCTGGCCTTGAGAATCCACAAAACATGATAAAAATAACAACACCAAAAGGAAGCGAAAGAATATCCTTCTCTGATGACTGCGAAGGCAGCGAAGGACCAAGCATGAGCGTATGCTCAAACAATAAGAAACTTGAAATCTCCCTAAACGACGCAAAAGGAATCAGAGTTGAACACATAAAATCCTACAAGACAACAGAAGAAACAACCCTCAAAGAAGTCGTGAAAGACCTAAAAAGCTCCTCAAGCGCATTTAAGCAAAACAAACTCCAGAAAAAAATATGCGACCTCAATCCCCAACTACAAGAGCAAAACAAAAACTGCGGATCAATAAGCGCTGGAGAAGAAATACAGATAAGAACCAAATCCCTAGAAGTTATTGGAGACGGCCAAGCAAAAATGACAATAAGCGAAGGCGTCTCAAAATTGGCCTCGACAACAAAAATAAAAAGCGAGGGATACACAGTAAACCCTGAAGACAAAACAGTAAAGTTTGATTTCCTTGATGAAGAAGGATGGACAGAAACATTCGAGACAGCATTCGGAAGCTTTGAAGAAAGGCAAGACGAATCAGAAATACCTATCGAAGATAACCTAGGCAAAGCAGAATTTGACAGACTAATGAAAGAAGCGTTCCCTAAAGAAATCACTGTTGAAGAGTTGGAGGTTCCTTTGGATGAGCCTATTACTGTTGCTGGTTTGGATATCACATTAGGCGAAAAGCTGCCTATGCCCAAGCTGGAGGCAATCCCAAAAGAAGATGACTCAAGGGATATCATAGGATTCTGCCCAGTAGAACCGACTTTAGAACCTCTACCAACAGCATCCGCCATAAAAGCCACAGGCAGGGCAACTAAAGGTATTGCATGCAACTCAAAAGTAAATATAGTACTAACAAACCCAGAAGCAGAGACAATAACAATACCGGCAACTCTTGATGAGAGCGGGCTCACATTCGACGAACTATCAGCAACTAAAAACTACAAACAGATAGTGAAGTCAACAACAAAAGAAGAGCTCAGCAACGCAATAAGCAGCCGCTCGCTATCAATAGAAGGCACAAGATCCGGAACACTCGATCATCCATCAAAACCAATAACCTACAGAAGATTCATCTCCAGCGAAACAGGATCATGCATAACCCTCATATCCTCTGACTCAACAACTGTAAGATATGTAGATGCAAACTGCGACATGGTTCCAGGAGCAATAATGATAAACTACGCATCAGGAGAAAAAGCCTGCTACAAATGCAAAAACTGCGCAAACCCCTGCAGCCTCAAAGACATAAGAGAAGCAGCAAAACTCACAAAGATAATCGACGGGCTCATGAAGTCAAGTTAAGAGCATACTTGCGGCCTAAAGAAAAACATATAAACCCTCTCTTTCTACAAGGAACTGATGAAACACGATATCATAATCATCGGCGGAGGACCAGCAGGACTAACTGCTGCAATATACGCTGCAAGATACAACCTGAACACAATAGTTCTAGCAAAAGACCTTGGACAGATATCAAAAACTCCCCTCATAGAAAACTATCCGGGAATAGATGGCATAGGCGGGATTGAGCTAGTAACAAAAATGAGAAAACAAGTAACCACCCTAAAAGTGCCAATAAAAACAGGAACAGCAGGAAAACTGGAAAAAACCAGGAACAGTTTCAAAATCACAACCAAAGAAGGTGAAAAATACGAAGCAAAAACAGTAATACTAGCATTAGGAGCGCATCCAAAACTATTGAACATAGACGGAGAAGACACATACTCTGGCAAGGGAATAAGCTACTGCACAACATGCGACGCACCAATATTCAGAGATAAAACAGTCGCAGTCATCGGAGGAAGCAATTCAGCAGCAACATCAGCACTGCATGTATCAGACTTTGCAAAAAAAGTAACAATAATCTACCGAGGAAAAGAACTTAGAGCGCAACCAATACTTGTTGACAAAATAAAAAAGAAAAAGAACATAGAGATAATAACAAAAGCAAATGTGGCTGAACTGAAAGGCGACAAGATGCTCACTGGAGTTAAACTTGATAACGGTCAGGAGATTAAACTTGATGGAGTATTCATAGAAATAGGATACCTCCCCTCAAATGAATTAGCAAGACAAGCCGGAGCAGATACTGATAAGAAAGGATATGTGAAAGTAGACAAATCCCAAATGACAACAGTTCCAGGGCTATTTGCGGCAGGAGACCTAACTGATGCCAATAACAACCTAAAACAAATAGTGATCGCAGCCGCACAAGGAGCAGTAGCGGCGAACGCAATATACTCATACCTAAACCATGGAAGTAGTCAAAGCGATAGTGAAGGCCAACACTGGTAAATCAGAAATCCTATCATGTGACAAAGGAGTTTACAGAGTATCAGTCAAAGCACAGCCTGAAAAAGGAAAAGCGAACCTAGAAGTTCTAAAACTGTTCAGGAAAAAGTTCAAACAGCCAGCCCAGATAATATCCGGATTCACATCTAAAGAGAAACTGATTAGGATTGGTTGATTATTCTATTGTTTAGAAGTCTTAAATTACCGAGCATAGCAAATATGTTGAGTGTAAGAAAAGAGTAATTAAAAATCCACCAAAATTGAGTCATACCTTTCATCAAACTATAAATCATAACAAAAGCAGTCATTAAAATAACAATAAGGTCTAAACAAAAGAATTGAATAGCATTAGAATACTCCTAGGAGTTTTAAGCTAGCTAATATTAGCATTACTGCACCATAAACACAGAGACCTAAATAGAAGTAAGTCAGAATCTTTTCAGTCTTCTTTGAGTATATGAATTTGAACATACTTCTTCTGTATTTTCTAGATTTAAATGCTTTAGGGTTGGATTCCGGAAGTTTTTTCGGCATACTTGGAAAAAGTAGTTTTTATTTATATAATTAATCTTTCTTCTGGAACTGAAGCAAATTATCAACCTTAGAACTCTCAGTCTTTCCAGTTACAGCATCAATCTTAAAATTAACCACCTTGAAAGACCTAGTGAAAACAGTAATATTCCACATCGGACTTTTATTTTGTGAGTTCAGAATAACTATCATTTTCAAAGGAGACTCTCCCTTAAATTCCTCTTTTACCTTACCTACCGGATCATCAAACTTAACAATCTCAAAATCAAGCTCCTCAAGCATCTTCCTCTCTTTTTGCATAACATTATCATCATCAGTCACTTTCCAAGCAGTATCAAAAGAAAAAGTAGCAACCTTACCGTTCTCGGGCCAATAATACTCTAAAATCCAAGGGGCTGTTTCCAAACTATCAAAGCCACTAATCAGAAAAGCAGAAACAAAATAAGCACCCTCATGAGTCTTCAAATATTCTTTAAGCTCTTCAGACCCCTTAAGTTTATCAAACTCTGACTTAAGCCTCTCAAAACTTCCCATTTACTCCTTATCCTCAACTTCAGAAACAAGCCGGGTAATGAAATCCTTAGGCTTAATGCCAAAAGTAACCTTGCCATCCCTATCCCTAATCGCAAGAACACCATTCTCAACTTCCTTATCACCAATTGTGACCATATAGTTGACTTTTTCCAACTGCGCTTCCCTAACTTTTCTTGGAATGCTCTCATTCCTATCATCAACAACAACCCTCAAACCCTTGATTTGCATATCTTCCTTAATCTTTTTAGCGAAATCTAAGTTAGTATCATTCATTGTTAAGATTTTTACTTGCACAGGAGAGAGCCACAACGGGAATTTACCAGCATACTGCTCAATAAGCATAGCCATCGTCCTTTCCAAACAACCTAGAGCGGAACTGTGGATAACCATAGGCCTGTGCTTCTTACCATCTGTGCCGTCATACCACATATCAAACCTTTCAGGCAAAGCAAAGTCTATTTGGATGGTAAAAATAGTGTCCTCTTTTCCGTACACATTCTTCATCTGAACATCTAACTTTGGACCATAGAAAGCAGCCTCATCATCTGCTTCAGTATACTTTACCTTTAACTTATCAAGAATCTTCTTCATAGTTGCTTGTGAATCTTTCCAAGCCTTAGGATTATCAATATACTTATCTTTTCTTTTAGGATCCCCTTTAGAGAAACGATACCAATAATCTTTGAAACCAAGAGACTTCATAACATATTTGACCCTATCAATAACATCTTCAAACTCCTTCTCCAGCTGCTCAGGAGTGCAAATATTATGCTCATCAGCAAGAGTGAACTGTCTTATTCTTATTAACCCATGAAGCTCACCAGAAGCCTCATTCCTGAACAAATTTGCAACTTCTGCATACTTAATAGGCAAATCCCTGTAACTCCTCTGCTTGCTCTTGTAAATCATAAATTGGTGGGGACAAGTCATAGGCCGCAAAACTAGCTCCTCATTATTAGCATTAAACACAAACATACTCTTTCTGTAATGGTCTAAATGTCCAGAAATCTTGTAAAGTTCACTTTTTGCCAAGACTGGAGTTGAAGTTAATTGATAGCCATGTTTTAATTCTTCATCCTCAATAAACCTTACCAAGATTCTCTTAAGAGTTGTTCCCTTCGGGGTTAATAGTGGCAGGCCTTGACCGACTACCTCTGAAGTTGTGAATAAATCTAGCTCTCTACCAAGCTTAATATGATTTCTAGTCTCAGCTTCCTTCAGCATCTGCAAATAAGCCTTTAATTCCTTGTCAGAGTTAGAAACAGTACCGTAGATTCTTTGTAATTGCTTATTCTTAGAGTCTCCCTTCCAATAAGCAGCAGCAGTTCTTAAAAGTTTGAAAGCCTTGATCTCCTTAGTTGAACCAATATGGGGCCCGCTGCAAAGATCAATGAAATCACCATCCTTATAAAATGTGGGTTTTTCTATGTCCTTGAGTAATTCAAGTTTGTAAGGCTCATTCTTCAGAAGCTTCTCTGCCTCAGCTTTTGTTTTTGATAGTTTTTCAAACTTAAGATCCGCAGAAATAATCCTATTCATCTCCTTCTCAATCTTCTTTAGATCTTCAGGAGTAAAAGGCTCTTTCTTATCAAAATCATAATAAAAACCATCCTCAATAGCAGGACCAATACCGAGCTTCACATCAGGATAAACCCGCTTTACTGCCTGTGCCAAAACATGGGCTGTGCTGTGCCTAAGAGTTTCAAAATCCATAACAGGGGATAAAATCAAAAGAAACTATATAAATTTATTGGGTGATAAAAAGTAAAAGACTATAATGGATAAAAACTGCTTAAATACAACTCTGATTTTTACAGTAAAGTATTTAAATAAAAAAAATACTTAAAACAACATGAAAAGAGGTTTAATAATAGTTTTAGCTATACTTTTTCTGTTACCAGCAGCAACTGCAACATTAGTCATTAACGGACCACAAATAGACAAGTTCAACATCGGAGATCCCATACTAATTTCAGGATATACAAAACATGACAGCTCAATGACAGGATTCCTAAAATTCTCAATGGAATGCGAAACAGGAACATACCCCCTGCAAATGGTTCCAGTATCACTTATCAAAAACCAACAGCTAACCTTCCCTGGAGACATAAAACTGCCTACCCTTGTCGCATCATCATCCATACAAGGAACATGCAGGATAAGAGCAGACCTAACAACAGGAGACACCCTTTTAGACTGGGCAGAATCAGACCCTTTTGAAATAACAAACTCGCTTGAAGGAACATTTGAGATAGAAGAACCAAGAGTCCAAATTGGCAGCGAACTAAAAATCACAGGAGAAATAACCCGGCTAGACAACACAAAAATAGACGGATCAGCAGAAGTATACTTCAAAAAAGATGATACGAGCTACCTTGTCGCGATACTTGATGTTAAAGAAGGGATACTTGAATATACCCACACAATGCCTGCACTGCAAGAAGGAAGATACTTTTTAGAAATACGCGCAAGAGACACATTCGGCAATGAAGAATTTTTCACTGATGCAGCATCTTTTGTGCTAATCAAGGAACTAAGTGTTATAGCAAAACTGGATAATGACGAATACCTGCCTGGAGACACAGTAACAATCCACGGAGAAGTAAGAACAGCCCTGCAGGAGCAAGTGAAAAGCGCATCCGTAGTGATAAGCATAGGACTAAAATCTTACACAACACAAATGACTGACGGAACATTCAGAGGATCATTCCAAATACCACACAACATTGAGAGCGGAAGACACACTGTGGTAATCGCAGTCAAAGACAATGCAGGAAATGTCGGCCTAGCAAAAATAGGGCTATACATAGAAGCAATACCCTCTGCCATAAGCATACGATTAAACAACAAGGAATTCATACCAGGAGACATGCTAGAAGTGACTGGCACCCTGTACGATCAAGCAAGTGATGTAATAAACCAAGATCTCTTCCTAGAAATCTACAACCAGAACGGGAAACTTGCAACCTCAAAATCCATTCAAAGCGCAAAAAAAGAAATATTCTCTCTCCCAGAATTCTCAGTACCGGGAGAATGGACAATAATAGTGACCTACGATGAACTTGAACGCAAGGAAACAATAACCCTAAAAAAACATGTAAACCTTGGAGTACAACTAGAAAATACAATCCTAACAATAAAAAACCTAGGGAATGTAAAATTCAAAGACACAATTGAAATACAAGCAGTTGGAGATGGAGAAAGCTACACAGTCAGCAGGAAAGAAACAATCAATGAAAACGATACAGCAATAATAGACCTATCCAAACAGCTCCCAACCGGAATGTATGCAATCAATGTAAATACCCCTCTCGGAGAAGAGACCTTTACAGATCTTAATATTTTAGACGGCAAATCATGGCTATCATTCAACTTTGTTTACTTGCTCATGGTAATGGTATGCATCAGCCTACTATCCTACATAGCCTACTCCAAAATCTCTCCTAAAAGGAAAAACAACACTGAACATATGCCATTTAAAATAAAGCAAGTAAATACCTCCCCTGAAAAACAAAAATTCAGCATCTATAACATCGGCAAAGACAAGGCAGGAGAAATGGCAGACTATAAAGCAAGAATACTACGAGATGTAAAACAAGCTGAAGAAACAGAAGCAAAAAGAATACAAAGACAAAACTTCAACAGAGCAATGAACCAAAGAGAAGACCCAAAAGAAGACACAGTGTTCTCAATGTTTGACTAAAATCAAATCCTTTTCCTGATCAATCTCTTTCAAATCAAACTTAGATTTAAGTCTCTCAGCTATCTCTTGAAAATTCTTTGCTTTCTTAAGAATGGTAAAAACAAAAGTGGCACCAGGTTTTGCAACACGTTCAATCTCTTTAATAGCTTTATTAATATCTGTGTGGTGCAAAGCAGTAAGTGATATAATAGTACTAAATGTACTATCCTTGAAAGGCAACTCCTCTGCCATGGCGCAAACTCTCAAACCAGGATGCTCTTTTAACAAACCTAAACTAGGATCAATACCAACTGCTTTAACACCGACAATCCCAGTACCGCAACCAATATCTAAAACTAGAGGCTTAAACTTGATGTGCTTCTTGATAAGTTCAAACTTTGCTTTTTGCTCCTCTCCATATAGCTCATTGTAACCTGAAGAAATCTCAGAATAATAATCCTTATCCATAATCATGTCCTGGAAGAAGCTTAGCTTTAAACCTTGCTAATTTCTTAAGAGATTGATCCATCTCCTTATCCGAACCTGTGGGAACATCAGTGCGGCCAGTGTGCTTGCCGAACAACGTATCTCCTGTGAAAAGTAAATTATTTTCTTTAAGGTAAAGACATACACTACCAGAAGTGTGGCCGGGAGTCTGGATAACCTCAAAAGGCCCAATCTTCTCTCTCAAAGGCTCCAACTTAGTTTTATTAAGAAACTCTGTCGCCTGAGCATCATATGTGAAAAACATCTGCATAGACTTTAGATTTTTAATCTCCTGATAAGAAGCGTAGAATCTTGCATTTGGGAAATCTGAAGGCTTGCCAGAATGATCTGAATGCAAGTGCGTGAATATAACTCTTTTTACATCTTTTGGAGAATAGCCAATTGAATCTAAATCAGTTAGTACAACTTTATTATCTGTGTGATACCCAAGGTCTATTAATGTTGGCTCATCCAAATCTATGAGATAAACATTCGCGTCCAAGAAGTTAGTCTTGATTTTCCACACTTTTTCAGCAATCTTAGTTATCATTCTCTTAACTTCCTCTCCAAAACTTTTTTAATTGTAGAAATGTAAATATCCATTTTAAATTCCACCTGCTTCCACATGTCTTTACTAATATCTGTTCCTTTATACTTGTTCTGATTTCGTATGTTCCTGATAATCTCAAAGAAATCCCAATCCAGTTCAAGCTCTGGAAAATATAAAATTATAAATGCAAAAAGCCCTTGATGATTGCTTGTCTTCTGTTTTTTGAATCGCATAAGCTGGTCGCAAAGTTCTCTCAATACATCGTAATGTATGTTGAAAATAACTCTCCAGTTCGTACTTTTTATTTTCCTTAGGCTCTTACCGAATTCATAATCTTCTATAACCATCCTTTTAACTTTCTCTACTTCGTTCTTGTCAAAGTTAGCCTCTTCATAAAACCCTTTAATAGAAAGATCATCATAAACTTCTTTTGGTGTTTTTTCCTTAGGCATTTATACTAACTTCAAATGGCTCTAAACTTTCCTTGATGTTAAATCCTTTTGCTATATTTGGAAGTAAGTTTGGATCCAATTCCTTTTTTAATCTTTTTTTATCTTGATAGCTAAATAATTGTATATCCCTTTTTGTTTCACTTTCAAATTTCCCCTTGTTAAATTCTTTATCGTTCCCATATATAAAAATGTCTATATCACTTGATTTACTCCAATCTCCTCTTGCAAAACTTCCGAATAGTATGGCAGTTTTTATGTCTTTTATAGAAATAATATGCTCAAAAAGTCCTGTCTGCTCGAGCAAAGCAAGGCCGTATAATCGCTTTTCTGATCTGAATTTAAGAGACTCTCTATCGGCTATATAATATGGCATCTTTCCTTTTGGCTTAATCCTTTTTATATACTTCTCTTTAAGCAGTTTCTTTATGAAATAGTTAACACGTTCTCTGCTCATTTTTGAGATATTTATTATATCTTTAAAGTGCCATCTCTTCAATGTTTCATTGAAAAACAATTCTTTTATTCTTTCCATATTGGTATGAAAAATCATACTATTATATAAATCTTTTTCTTTTATCGATTAGATTCTGCCATAGTAAAGTATTTAAATAAATTAACTATCGTTAACTTAAATGGAATCCCCACAAGAAGTAGAAGTCTGGTATGTATTACCTGCACTAAGGAAGGCGTTGGCAGAAGAAATGCTCAAACTAGGGCTAAAACAGAAGGAAATAGCTGAAAAGCTCCATGTAACTGGGGCAGCAATAAGCCAATACCTAAAATCAAAAAGAGCAGCAAACATCAAATTCCCACAAAAGATAAGGAAAGCCATACAAATTTCAGCCAAAAGCATAGCAAAATCAGATGCTGTTATGGCAGAAACACAAAAACTATGCACACTCATAAGAAAACACGGGCTACTATGCAAAATACACAAAAGACACACAAAATGCGACCTAAAAAAGTGCGAGGTATGTAAATGAAGGTATACCTAGACAATAGCGCAACAACACAAGTAGACAAAAAAGCAGCAAGAGCTATGCAAGATGCAATGCTAAAATACTACGGCAACCCCGGATCAATGCACTACAAAGGAGATGAAGCAAAAGAAATCCTAGACAAAGCAAGAGAAACAATAGCCAAATCAATAAACGCAAAACCAGAAGAAATAATATTCACATCCGGAGGCACAGAAGCAAACAACCTAGCAATAAAAGGGATGACAGGACAAAACACACACATAATCACAACAGTAATAGAACACCCATCAGTTGAAAAAACATGCAAAGCACTAGAAAAAGAAGGATACACAATCACTTACCTACCAGTAAACAATGAAGGATTAGTGACAGCAGAACAAGTGGAAAAAGCAATAACACCAGAAACCAAACTAGTAACAATAATGCACGCAAGCAACGAAATAGGAACAATACAACCAATCAAAGAAATAGCAGAACTATGTGCAAAGAAAAAAATATTATTCCACACAGACGCAGTACAAAGCTTCAAAAAAGTACCAATAGACATCTCAAAAATACCAATAAGCGCAATGTCTCTATCCTCACACAAAATACACGGACCAAAAGGAGTAGGAGCACTATACCTTAGAAAAGGAATAAAAATTAATGCACAACTACACGGCGGAGGACACGAACTCGGAAGGAGATCAGGAACAGAAAACCTACCGGGCATAGCCGGATTCGCAGAAGCAGTAAAACTAAAATTAGACACAAACAAAATAGCAAAATTAAGAGACTACCTCATAAAAAAAGTAATGAAAGAAATACCAGAAGTAAAACTAAACGGCCCAAAAGACAACTCAAAAAAACTATGCAACAACGCAAGCCTATCTTTTAAGTACATAGAAGGAGAAGGACTGCTATTACACCTAAGCATGAACGGCATCTGCGTATCCACAGGATCAGCATGCGCAGCAAGAGACCTAAAAGTATCATATGTACTAAAAGCAATAGGCCTACCTGCGGAAATAGCCCACGGCACTATAAGATTCAGCCTAAGTGCATACAACACCAAACAAGAAATAGACTACACAGTAAACAAACTCAAAATCATAGTCAAAGACTTAAGAAAAATGAGTCCACTAGGAGGCAAAAAATGATACTATCAAAAAACGAGATATTGAAACTGATAAAAAAGAAAAAAGTGGTGATTACACCATTCTCAAAAAACCAAGTAGGGCCAGCATCAATAGACCTAACACTAGGAAATGAGTTCAGAGTATACAAGAAAAAAACTAAGATAGACCTAAAAGAAGCGACTGACTACAGGAAATTCACAGAACCAGTAACAATAGATGAAATAACACTAAAACCCAGAGAGTTCATACTAGGAATAAGCAAAGAAAAAATAAAACTGCCCTTAGACATATGCGGAATACTAACAGGAAGAAGCAGATTCGCAAGACTAGGACTAGCAATACACGCAACAGCAAGCCTAATACAACCCGGAGTAAACAACAAGCAAGTCTTCGAAATAACAAACTTCTCAGACAACGAACTGACACTACACGCAGGAACAAAAATCTGCCAACTAATGCTAGTAAAAACAAAAGGCAAAAGCAAATACTCCGGACAATACGCAAAGCAGGAGAAACCGTGACAACAGCAAAAGAATACACAAAAAAAGTAATTGAAATCTTCAAGAAACCAAAATTTGTCGGAGAAATAAAAAACCCCTCGGGAGTCGGAGAAGTAGGAAACGCTGTCTGCGGTGATATGATGACGGTCTACATCAAAGTGAAAGACAACAAGATAACAGACATCAAATTCAAAACATTCGGATGCGTAGCAGCAATTGCATCATCAGAAGCACTATGCGCACTAGCAAAAGGAAAAACAATAGAAAAAGCCTTAAAAATAACATCACAAGACATAGCAGACTATCTTGGTGGACTGCCAAATGTAAAACACCACTGCTCAATCCTAGGATCAAGTGCGCTGAAAAAAGCAATTGAAGACTACAAAAAGAAAAAGCTTAAAAAGTAATTCTGGATGTTGCAAATACATGAAACTCGGAGCACTATTCTCAGGCGGAAAAGACTCAGCATACGCAATGTTCAAAGCAATGGGGAAACATGAAATAGTTTGTCTAATAACCATGGTTTCCAAAAACGATGAAAGCTACATGTTCCATGTCCCAAATATCCACTTAACTGAAATGCAAGCTGAAGCGATGAACTTACCATTAGTAAAAGAGAACACAGAAGGAGTAAAAGAAGAAGAGCTAAAAGACCTGAAAAGAGCATTGCAAAAAGCAAAAGACAAGTATAATATTGAAGGAATAACAACAGGGGCGCTAGCATCAAACTACCAAAGAGAAAGAATAGCAAAACTCTGCGATGAACTAGGATTGGAATGCATAAACCCACTTTGGGGAATGGACCAAATACAACTGCTAAAAGAAGTAGTAGAGAACGGATTCAAAGTCATAATCTCGGGGATATTTGCAGAACCATTAACTGAAAAATGGCTTGGAAAAGAGATAGATTCTGAGTTAATCACTGAACTAATTAAGCTAAAAGATAAATACCGAATAAACCCTGCGGGGGAAGGTGGAGAGCTGGAGAGTACGGTCCTAGACGCGCCTTTCTTCAGGAAAAGGATAGAAGTGCTGGATTCTGAAATAAGGGCTGAAAAGCACTCAGGAGTCCTCATAATAAAAGATGCAAAACTAGTAGACAAGTGATTACTTTAGCTCTTTAAGCAATTTACCGGAAGTTTTATATATCATAATCATATACTTTTTGTATTATTACGGGATAAAATGTCATACAAAATTTTAACAAAAAAACTGTATCTAACAGAAGAAAAAATCATAACAAGAGATTTAGTTAGAGACTACTGTAAAAAACTCAAGTTAGACTACAAAATAGCAATAATTTACCTTCTCAATAACAGATACCTATATAGAATCTTAAGAGGGATATTCTACAAGCCGAGCATAGAAGAAAGAAAACTTAAGAAAATTGATATAGATTATAAAGAAGCCATAGCCGCCGCTCTAAAAATTAAGGGTATTAAAAATTGGTATTTCGGCCTAGAAACTGCCCTTAAACTAAACAATTATACGCACGAATATTTTACTATAGACTTTATCATTAATGATACTATATACAGAGTTAAACCCCTAGAGATATTTGGACATAAAATAAAATTCAGCAAATTAAAAAAAGGGCTTTTCAAGTTCGGTATAAAGAACCATGTTTCTGAGATTGAAAAAACAGTTTTAGACATCATATACCTATCAAAATATGGAGGGTTTAGTGACAAAGAAATAAATAACAAAATAGTTGATTTAATCGGATACTGTTCAGAAACTAAATTATTAGAATATTCAGAAAACTATAATAAAAATATCGTATCATTTGTGGAGAAACTAATATGCAAAAGATAATAGATTATCTCTCATCAGAATTAGAGATAAAAAACAAAAACCTTCTAGAGAATGATATAATCCTTCATAGCCTGTTATCTGATTTAATAAACAATGACTATTTTAGGAAAAATTTTGCATTTAAAGGAGGAACTTGCTTAACTAAATGTTACTATGGTTATTTTAGATTCTCAGAAGATTTAGACTTCACTTGGATAAAACAAAAAGATTTTGAAAACGTGAGTCAAAAAGAAATTAGAAAAATTTTATCAAAACATATTACAAAACTTGGCAGAATTCTAGAAGAGATATCTGAAAAACTAAACCTTAATTTTAAAACAGAAAAACACAACAAGAAATATGTTGAATCTGGTGGCAGTAACAAATTTACGACCTTTAAACTTTGGTACAAATCAGTAATTTCTAACAGAGAGCAGTTTATCAAGATTCAAATAAACTTTTTAGAATTATTCCACTATCCTTTTAAAACCTGTAAAGCAAATTCTATTGTTAGAGGCATTGATTCAAAGGAATTTGATTTCCTATTCCCAAAGTATGCAAAAATATTGGTGACAAAACCAGAAATATCTTGTTACGATATAAGAGAGATTATAACTGAAAAGTTTAGGGCAATCCTTACTAGAAAAGGAGTTAAGGCAAGAGATTTCATAGACTTATTCTTAATTTCAAAAAAGGAAAATATTGACCCAAAAAATTTAACAAAAAAAATCCTTGAAAAAACAAGGTTTATGTTAAGATATAATAAATACATTCAGAACTTGCAAAACTTTAAACTGGAAAAATTTGTTCTGGGAGAAGAAGAAAAGTTATTGCTTACCCCTATACCTAGGGGTTTTGAAAAATTTCTTGAGAAGGTTCATAAGCTTTTGAATGAATTGGCAGAAGAATTAATGTCAGATATCAAATCTGCTAATCCTTCAACTCTTTAATCAGCTGACAAGCCTTACAAACACTTTCTGACGAAGGCTCTCCACACTTACAACTCTTAATCCTCTTTGACTTAGCCTTATAATGCTCTTTTAACAATGGCAAAACCGCTAAAAAAGAGTTAATAATATTATTCTTAACACCAAGATGTCTCTGCTCAAAATCATTCAACATATCCCTAACCTCAGAACGATAAGCAGAATGAGCATAAGGACACTCCTGCGAAGAAAAAGGAAACTTCTTCAAGAAAGCATAAAGCATAATTTCTTTTTCTAACAATAAGTAAAACGGCTTTATTCTCCTAATGAACCTATAATCAGCAACAATTCCAGTAACAGGCCCCAGACGAGCACTAGCATCAACATTACTCCTAAACTGATTCATAATAACAGACTGAGACTCATCATCCAGATTATGCCCCGTAACAAGCTTAGTAACTTTTAGTTTCCGGGAATACTTGTTAAGCAAATAACGCCTAAAGACTCCGCAGAGAGTGCATGGATTCATATCAAGCTTCTTAACCATCTGATCCAAAGTATAACCTAACTCCTTCTTGTAAGAATAAACCTTATGCGTAATCCCTAACTTTTTACACATCGCCTTAGCATCCTTCAATGTTTCATCTCTATAACCCTTAATGCCCTCATCAATACTAATCGCCATAACCTTGATAGTATCATGCCTCTTAGCAATGCTAGCAATAATATAAAGAACCGCTGTACTGTCTTTACCGCCACTCAAACCAACAGCAATACGATCTCCTTTACTAATCATCTTAAACTTAGAAATAGTCTTCCTTGTTTTTCTTTCGAAATAGTCTATAAAACAATTCTTACACAAAGAGACTCCGCTACTTAGCTTAATTACAGGTTTTAAATCACAATTCTTACACATAAATATGATTTATTTATAAATAGTTTAAAAAGGTTGTCATTTCAGAACCTTACCAGCCTCCAAATACCAAAGATAAAGATCCAACTCCGCAAGATTCAGATCCACCTTTTGAGAGATACTCCTCAGTAAATCCTCAATCTGTAAATACACAACTTTAGTTAGAGATTTAGGTCTTTTAATTAAATTATGCTTTACTAACAAATCAATAATATGAAAGTCTATAATTGCCGAGTCCTCGTTCCCAATGTTCCTCAGAAAATGACTAGCCTCTTTGTAACCAAGGCCATTAACATTATTAACCAACCATTCTCTGTCTGCTATTAATTTATGCTTTCTTGCCTCAACAATGTAACCTGCTCTTGCATTTGGGAAACGGTGGCCCAACTCTTTCAATTTCTTTGCTAACTTTGTTTTAGATAACTTAGAGAAACCATCACCAACCTCCTTTTGAATCCTAATACTCCTCTCAGCATTAAAATTAGCAGTCAACAAACAAAAACAAAGCTCACTAAATAGATCCTTATTCTTACTAAACTCCCCAATACGAGAATCAACTAAAGATTTTACACTAGACTCTTTAAGCTTCTCAATCTCACCAAGTAATTTTCTCATAAGAACGCGTAGTTATCACATCTTTTTTATACTTTTTGCAAACAAAAGCTATTTAAAACTTAATGACCTTGAACTTATTATATGGGCGGCATCTTAGACACACTCAAAGTATTTGTTAACATTGTCCCGTTTCTTAAGACTATCCTGATACTTGCTATAATATTTGCACTGTTTAGCTTAATCATAAAAATCATAGAAAAAAGGCTTCTCAAAAGGGTAAAAACAAAAAAACAAATAACAACAGTAGAAATATTCTCAAAATCTTTAAAATACGGATTTTTACTTATGCTAATTCTACTAGCGGTATTCTCCTATTCTGGATCATGGACAAGCCTAGGACTAGTCATAGGGCTATTATCCGCAGCACTAGGCTGGGCACTACAAAGGCCAATCTCAGGAATTGCGGCATGGATAATGGTTGTAACAAAAAGGCCCTTTGAAATAGGGGACAGAATAATAATCGGAAGTGTGCGGGGAGATGTATCAGACATAACCCTAACACATATCTACCTAAAAGAACTAGGCGGGCTAATACAAAGCGAAGAAAATTCAGGAAGGATAATCATGGTGCCAAACTCCCAGCTCTTTGAACAAAACATAATAAACTACACTGCAAATGATGACTATGTACTGGATCAAGTAGTTACATTAATAACCTACGAAAGCAACCTTGACAAAGCAATGCAAATCGCACTAGATGCAACAATAAAACACACAAAAGAATTCAAAGACCAAACAAAACACCAGCCCCATATAAGAACCTACTTCCAACCAAGCGGAATAAATATACATGCAAGATACTTCACCCCGGCAACAAGGGTATCAGAAATATCCAGCAGAATAACAAAAGAAATATTCGATGGAATCAGGAAAACCAGGGGGGTTGAAATAGCATACCCTCATATTGTGTACAAGAAAGGATAATCTATTTTTTATATTCTAAATAAGAATAAGTAATTGTATAGATTGTAGTGAAAATCAGAGGGACAATCAAAAACCATATACCCTACTTATCAAAGAAAATACCCCCTAATGTAATCACAGCAGAGACCTGAAATAGCTTGCCACCGAGAGCGTGGGTCTTATCCCATACCTTATCACTGCTCAAAGTCCAAGGAGTCCGAATGCCAATAAACCAATTCCTCTTAGCATGCTTAATAAGAATGCCAATGTAGAAAAGCAGTACTGCAAAAGCAGGAATTATGAACTTGGTCATACTGCTGAAGAACTAAAAATTGATATTGAAGACGCTTTGATAAAAAAAATAAAGAAAATAGGCAAGCGGAATTATAAATAAAAATTAAATGTTATGTTTTTACTTTGAGCTTTGAAGCAGAAATAGGTTTGACTAATATGCCTTCCGGACGCATTTCAAAATAGGCATAATCTCCTGTCTTTATTTTTAGCTGTGATATTACCTTCTCAGGAATACGCAGCACTGTTGATTGTCCAAGAACCCCAAATTTACGTATCATGGTTCTGTTTCCTTTTAAGATATCATATCTCATAAGCTCAGAAGAAGTGAAATACTCCTCACCGCATTTTGGGCATCTTTGACATTTAAGTTTTATCCCTTCCTTTAATGTAGTTACTCTTTCCAGATTAACATTGCATTTGTAACAAGTTTCCATTTTCTTCTTATTGGTTTTATGTGTATTAATATAATTAAGTCTTTGTGGATTACATATATGAGACAAACTGCTCTTTTTTTTTAAGGGTGAAGCACTTGATATTTGTTCTGTTTCTTTGAAATTCTTTTATGTGTACCGTTTTCCAAAATGTAAAGTACAAACTCTTCAAATTTACCAAGTTCCTCAAGCTCTTTCTTAAAATGCCAAGTAAATCTAAACTTCTTCTCTTTCCAGTACAACATATTGTCTTTTCCATAAGATATCTTTATTGCATAAAAGATATTTAAAACTTTCTGTTATTTAGAATAAAAACTAAGCATATATATTTTTATCAAGATTTTTCGTAAGATTTTCGGGGTTATTAGAAATTATTTACCACACTTAACAGTTCTCAAACCAGTCTTATCATCAGACTGAATACCGATTATTCTTCTTGACTTGGGAATAGAATTCAAGACTCTCCCTTCCTTAAACCTACCGCAACCAAAAATATCATCTTCATGCTTCACAACAACATAGCCATACAATTTGAGATCACCAACCTCAATATCCTCGCCACGCATCCAACAAGGAACCTGATCTTTTGTTAAATTAACAACATTCTTCTTAGGATTGACCAACTGCGCACCCTCAATAGTCAACCTAAAGCCATCAACCTCCTCCTTACCAAAATACAAGCCCAAATTATTTACCCTAACTTTCTTCTCATCCAACTCCGCAAACTTCCTGCTTAGCAAAAAAACCTTACTATCATTATTCATGAAAAAAACATAATCCCTAAGATCAAACTTACCAAACTGCTCCTCAAGAGTTTTAAGAATTCTCTTGATTTCCTTGCTATTAAGGATTCTAAGATGCTTCATAAGAACTATATGATATACTAACATTTATAAATTTGCGTGAATTAAATCGAAATAATGAAAGAATCAATACTGAAATATGCCTTGCAAAATGCAGTAAAATACGGAGGAAAAGCAAATCCTGGAACAATAATCGGAAAAATGCTATCCTTAAAGCCAGAACTAAAGAAAAAAGTACCAGAACTGGCCAAAGAAGTCAATCTCACAATCAAAGAAGTAAACAAACTAAGCGTAGAAAGGCAACTTGAAAAACTCAAAGAAATCGCACCAGAACTACTAGAAGAAAAAAAAGGAAAAAAAGGAATCTCAATACCAGACCTTCCAAACGCAAAACCCGGAAAAGTAGTAATGAGACTCGCACCATACCCCTCAGGACCACTGCACATAGGAAACGTCAAGATAGCAATGCTAAATGACGCACTAGTAAAGAAATACAAAGGAAAACTCCTTCTAATCATGGACGACACCATAGGCTCAGAAGAAAAAAGCGCGACAAAAGATGCCTACAAGCTGATACCAGACGGACTGAAATGGCTAGGAATAAAATTCGACAAAAAAATAATCTACAAATCAGACAGATTAGAAATCTATTACAAATATGCTGAAGAATTGATTAAAAAAGGACAGGCATATGTATGCAAATGCGACTCGCAGACACTGCGTGACAACAGAGCTTCCGGAAAAATATGCGAATGCAGAGAGGCAGGCATGGAGAAGACACTAGATGAATGGAAAAAAATGCACACAACCTACAAAGACGGAGAAGCAGCATTAAGAATCAAAACAAGCATGGACCACCCGAACCCAGCATTCAGAGACAGAGTGCTATTCAGAATCTCAGACAGAAAACATGTAAGAGTAGGGAACAAGTACAGAGTCTGGCCGTTGCTGGAATTCTCCTGGGCAGTAGATGATGTCCTGCTTGGAATAACGCATGTGCTAAGAGGAAAAGAACTGATGATAGAATCAGAAATGGAAAAATTTATCTGGAACATATTCGGCTGGAAACAACCAGAACTACTACACTCAGGACTATTGACTCTAGAAGGAGTAAAGTTGAGCAAGTCAAAAGCAAAAAAAGAAGTCGAAAGCGGAGAATACACAGGATGGGACGACCCAAGAACATGGAGCATACAAGCACTAGAAAGAAGAGGACTGCTACCAGAAGCAATAAGAACATTCTGCTTAAGCTTCGGAATGAACCAAAACGAAATAACAGTACCAATAGAATCATTGTACGCTGAGAACAGAAAACTACTAGATCCTGAAGTGAACAGATACTTCTTCGTGGAAAATCCTAAAAAGATAAAAATAAAAGAATCACCAATAAAAAAAACAGAAGCACCACTACACCCAACAAAACAAAAAGGGAAGAGACCATTCAAAGTAGCGGATGAATTCTATGTGACTGACAAGATATCGAAAGGTAAAGTGTACAGATTCATGCATTTGTTTAATTTTAAAGACGGAAAATTTGTCTCTGAAAAATACGATCCAAAACTAAAAGCAAAAATGATGCACTGGCTACCAGCAGTAGGTAATATAAACGTGGAGATACTCATGCCAGACGGAAGTGTAAAAACAGGGTTAGGAGAAAGCAATATTAAGAATATTAAAGTCGGAGAAGTAATACAATTCGAAAGATTTGGATTCTGCAAACTAGACAAAAAAGGAACAACCTACAAGTTTTGGTACACGCATGATTAAAACTAAGAATGTTAGGCTTCTTCAAGAATATTCTTTTTATGATATTGTATCTTATTTGTCTTTAGTATGCCTTCAATGATAGCAGAATTTTCAATAGGAACTTTTATAGCACCATTAACAAGCCTTTGACCATTTACTTCTTCAATAACTCCCTTTGTGTTTCTTCCGGCGAAAATATAGTTGAACTTAACCTTCTCTAAATGCGTTAATCCTGTTAAACTATACCAGAACAATGTGAATGACTTAAATCCAAGAGTTTCGCAGAATTTTTTGTTTGTGAATATACTTACGCCCTCTAAGAGTATTCCTGTCCTTGCAAGGAAAGATGAGGAAAATAGCTCTTTAAGAAGTATCTGTTTCATGTCGAGTTCGGCTTCTATCTTCATATCTTTCAGTCGGGATTTTATTTCTTGCAACTTATTTAGCCTTTCTTTTAGCGAGCCTTCCAAAAAAATCACTAATATGTCTATGTCTCTTGCATCCTCTTTTCCTTTTACTATAGAGCCATAAATAACAATATCAAATATTGCCTTATCCTTCTCAGACCCCAATTGTTTTTTTAAGTTTTTCAGCATCTTCTTTTAGTAGTTCTGCAGACTCCTTATCCATCCTATGTGTATAACTATCTTGGTAAAACGGGAAATCCCGATCTGCAATCTTATAAACCTCATAATACTTTTCTTCTAGAATCCTGAATCTGGCTGTATGTGATGAAGGCATATGGCCTTCCTTTCTAAGTATGAGAAGATCGCATAATGATGCAATAGCTTTAAAGAAAAGCGTTGTTGCTGTGTTATATTTACCTTTCTTAAATGCATTCAACCCTTGAGTATAATATTCATTAAAGTTTTCTATAAGTATGCTTTCCTTTTCATTCATGTTATAATATACAACTCACAATGCCTATTTAAACTTTACTGTTGTATTGTACCCTTTTTTGTATAGTACAACCATTAACTTTGATAATTGCCTTATTGTTGTATAATACAAATAAGCTGTTCTTTATAAGAGGAGATTTTATATAATTTAAACCCCAAATACCTAATAACGCCTACTATACAATGAAACTAAAAACTTCTAAAATTGAAGTAAAACACCTCGCAAAAGCGTGGGCAGCAATAACATTAGCATTTACAATACTGTTTTCGGGAAAAATAACTTCTGTGAATTCTGCATTAATCATATTCTTAATTTCTGGATTGACAGTAGGGGTGGCATTCATACTGCACGAACTAGCGCATAAAGCAGTTGCGCAATACTACGGACTTTTTGCTGAATTTAGATCTGATGGAAAAATGCTCCTCATAGCAATAGCAACATCTTTTTTCGGAATAATACTTGCAGCACCGGGAGCAGTAATGATATCTGGACACGCAGGAGTGAACAAGGCAGGAAAAGTAGCCATGGCCGGACCATTGACAAATATCATATTAGCAATAGGCTTCATACTGCTAAGTTTAATAATAGGCAGCTCAATGCTAACAGACTTCGGCAAAATGATAAACGCATGGCTGGCACTATTCAACATGATACCTTTCAGCATATTTGACGGCGCAAAGATACTACGCTGGAATAAAAAAATCTATACCGCAATGCTTATAAGCGCAATAGTTCTACTAGTCCTATGAACAAGGAATTCTGTTCATGGGGAAAATTTGAAGAAGGAATTGAAGTAATACTTTCTCGGCTAAAAGAAATACCTGGCTATGTGATTGCAATACCTCGCGGAGGACTTGTGCTTGGAGTAAGATTATCGCATGAACTTGATAAGCCCTTGGCCGTCTATGGGACAGATAGCATGAACAAATACAACCCTGAAAAACTGGGATTGCTGGTTGACGATCTTTCTGATACTGGAAAAGTGTTTCTCGCAATACTGGACTCGCTTCGTAACCGAAACTTAAAAACAGTTGCGTTATACAAAAAACCGGGGACGTTATATATTCCGGACTACTATGTTTTTGAGACATCAGCATGGATCGTGTTCCCGTGGGAAAGGAAGTCCAAGGATAGTGTAGATGCTGGATGGAAATTCTAATTATATATGTATAATTACTCTCTTTAAGTAGTTATAATTCCGTAAGCTTTATATACTATAACTTAAGATTCTCAAATTATCAATAAAAAAGACTAAAATGACCAAGAAAAACATATTCGAAGGGGTTTACATTCCTACTGTTGAGGAGGTTTTGGAGAGGATATTGAATAGTGATCCTTGTGTTGTTAGTGTTGAGAGTGATTACTTGGTTTTGGGGAATATTCGATGTGTGGACTCTGACGGTGTTGAGTTTGAGCAGTATGACAGGCTGAGGGTGAACAAGGATATCGAGAGGGACGCAGATGGTTCACAGGTTAGTTTCACTCCTTACAATGCTGTTGCTTGCTTGGAGAAGCAAAAAATGTTCCTGCCTAGCATGGCACTGAGCTGCAACATCCTTGCATGCCTGTATGCGAACAGGGATGACAAAGAAGTCAACAAGGTGCTGATGCAATACAAAGACAAAGGAAACGGCTACGGCTGGCACGCACAAAACACAATAGTTGACTGGGGCAGCAAAAAAATCATACACTACCCTTCTGACAAGGATTTCCCTGAACACGGAGGCAGCGACGGTATTAATAATGCTAGGAGAGTTGAGAGAAAGTTCAACCCTAAAGATTTTATGTGTATGCTGTTGAAAGAGGCACTAAAAACACCAGAATTCAACAACTACATACAAAACCTCACAGGACTGCAAAAACCAAAAACACTAACCGAAATAGGGCAATACTTCCAAAAACCAGCCAAAATCTGGACATCAACCAACAAAGAAGTTCGTGCGGTGTGGCTGGGTTGCTACAACAGTGATTTCGATGTCAGCACTAATTACGACCTTTATAACTTTAATGCTTGCCGTGGGGTACAAAACCTATGACGCAAAAAAAATCTCCACAGGAAACAAAGGTAAAAAGAACAGGAGACAAAAAATGGAACTAACATATGAACAACTAAAACCAGCAAACTACCTGAACTCGCCACCAATAGGAACAATAGCTGAACAAGACATGATACTGCAGGACATAGTGACAGCAGGACTCCTAGGCAAACTGAACTTCATATGCAGGGGGCAAAAAAGCGCAGGAAAAACCCAACTCATGAGAGACATCTACAACAACTACTTTGGAGGAGAAGAACACAGCCTCTGGGAAATGGGAAGGGCAGACTTCAAGCCAAACGACCTATTCCAAAAACTAAACATCTCACTCGCAAAAGGACAGATAGGATCAGTGCCTGAGATGAAACTATTATACGACCCAGCTCATAAAAAAATGACCCATTTTGTAAGATCATTCTTTCCAGGAGACAACGGGCCTGAACTCAGATGGACGCAAATCACAGAAGAAGAGGCAAAAACACTCATAGAAAGGAACTCAACCACAACAGACAATATAGTGCAGCTAAAAAACACAGGCAAACACTTCTTCTGCATAGACGAATACAACAGATGCCCAGAAGTAATAATGAACCTCTTCTACGGACTGATGACAGGAGAGATAAACCACCAAGGCAAAATAATCAACCTCGGAAACGGATACTATTCTGGAATGGCCGCGGTAAATCCAGAAGACTACAGCGGAACATTCAAAATGGACTACGCAATGTGGGCAAGATTCCATGTAGCACTAGACTTCGACGCATACAGGATAAGCACAGAAGACAAAGATGAACTAGTCAAAAGAAACCTATCACCAGACGTGCACACATCAGAACCAAAAAACCTTCTCCCCCAAATACTTGAGATGCACGAAAAAATAAAAGCAAAGCAGCCAACACGCGAAGAAAGATTCATACTGCAATACCTCCAAACCGGAATGGACACCTGCACAAAACTCAGCAAAAGCAAAGAAATAATACCCTGGCCAAGAGAATGCACAACACAAGCATGCAACAAATCAACAAACCTATGCGGCCTATTCAAAGGCATAGACGCAAGAGCGATAAGAGCGGTATACCGGCTAGCAAAAGGACTAGAAGAAGTTGCAAAACTAAAAGCCGGAAACGAAAAATTAGTCATAAATCCCCTTGAAAGCATAATACTCGCATACAAATTTGTAGCACCATACAAAGGATGCGTAAACCCAAAAGCAGCAAAAGAACATAACGGCATAGAATCACTCGTAATAAACGAATCAATCGACGCGCTGCACGACGAAATAGCAAAAAAACTAAACACATTCAACGAACTCCTGGAAAAAGAAAAAAAACAAACAGGAAACACATTCAACAGCATACCAGCATTAATAAAACAATTCAAAGACAAAGGAATGCAGAAAGATTATACTGAGATAGAAGAAGCCACAAGAGCAAAATACACAGAAACAAAACAGCTAACATTCCCCGAACTAAAAAAAGAGAACCCGGAGCTGATAGAAGAGCATACAAAAAAATCGCTAAGCAAAGAAGTAAAAAACAATACTGCTGAATATATCCCGGCCCTAATGAAACATGTAGCAAAAGAACATCCTAACACATTCGCAAACCTGGAAAAACTTGCCAAAGGAGTCACGAAAGAAGAATACAAAAAATTTGCAGCCGGAAAACCAAACATCAAACCATTCAAAGAAATAAATGACATGCTCAAAAAACAGCATGACACAGAACTTGAAAAAATAAGAGACATATCCATTGAATCATCAGACTCAGAAGAACTAACTAAAGTGTTTAACATACCCCAAAGCAAAATCACTAAGATAGAAAGCGATTTGGAGAAAACTCTGAAACAAGGAGTAACATTCATGCCAGACAGCAAAAAACCCCTCTACGAACAGGAACTAAAAAAAGCACTAACCTCCAAATTAAGAGAGAAAAACTCTGATGACTTCAAACAAGAAAAAGAAAAGCTCTTCAAAGAAGAAACAGAATTTGCCAAACACTTCTACAATGAAGCACTCAATGGAGGAGAAGAATGAAGCTAGAGTTTCATGTTCCCTCGGTTGAGGAGGTTTTGGAGAGGATATTGAATAGTGATCCCTGTGTTATTAGTGTTGAGAGTGATCACTTGGTTTTGGGGAATATTCGTTGTGTGGGTTCTGATGGGAGAGAGTTTGAGAGTTATGACAAACTGAGAGTGAATAAAGATCTCAAGAGGGGCGCAAATGGTTCACAGGTTAGTTTCAATCCTTACAAGGCTGCTGTTTACTTTGAGAAGCAAAAAATGTTTTTGCCTAGTGTGGCTTTGAGCTGCAACATACTTGCATATTTGTATGCGAACAAGGAGGATTCAGAAGTGAACAAGGTGCTGATGCAATACAAGGACAAAGGAAATGGTCGCGGTTGGCACGCA
>JAZDPJ010000003.1:0-36670 GCA_043797705.1 archaeon | reverse complement strand
ATATTTTATAATATACATATTACATAGTGTTACCATTTTGTAGTTCTATTGGAAATAAGGGTGTTATTTAGTAAAATACTGAAAAATAAGGCACCTCACTTTAGAAAAAAATGTTTCCATATGAAATAGAGGTCTGAGTGTCTATTTTTAATACCCTATTTTGAATCATAATAATCTTTAAATAAAGAGTTACCTTTATTTTTTCCGCTATGCCCGGAAAAAACCTTTCTAATTTCTTTGAAGAATACATAAATAAAGAACCAATATTCACAAATAAAAAGGCTTTACAATCTGGATATACACCAAATAAAATACCCCACAGACAAAAAGAAATAGAATATATAGCAAAAATACTTGCACCAATACTAAGGCAAGAAAAACCTTCTAATATCTTTATATATGGAAAAACAGGCACAGGAAAAACAGTAACAATAAAACATGTAACTGATGAAATATACAATGTAGCCGAAAGAAACAGCCTTCCAGTGAAGATAATCTATTTAAATTGCAAGTTAAAAAGAGTAGCAGACACAGAATACAGACTAGTAGCAGAACTAACAAAACAGTTAGGAGTACATGTACCAGCAACAGGACTACCCACAGACGAGGTATACAGACAATTTGTAGATATATTAAATGAAAGAGAAATCAAATTACTAGTAATATTAGATGAAATTGACCAAATAGTGCATAAAATAGGAGCAGATTTTTTGTATAACATGACAAGACTCAACACAGAACTAAAACAAAGTGAAATATCAATAGTAGGAATATCAAATGATCTTCACTTTACAGAATATATAGACCCAAGAGTAAAAAGCTCACTATCAGAAGAAGAAATACTATTTCCACCATACAATGCAGTACAAATACAAACCATACTAAAAGAAAGATCAAAAGAATCATGTAGACTGGGGGTAATAAAAGAGGGAGTTATAGAAAAGTGTGCAGCATTAGCAGCAAAAGAGCATGGAGACGCAAGAAAAGCACTTGAACTGCTAAGAGTAGCCGGAGAAATGGCAGAAAGAAAGGGAAAAGACTATATAGAAATTGGAGACCTTGACGAAGCAGACGACAAGCTAGAAAAAGATAGAACAATAGAATACATAAATGTACAGCCAAAACAGTCTAAAATAACACTTCTAGCAATAATAAACAAAATAAAGCAAGACCCAAGAGTCCCTGCCTTTACAGGAGATATATATGAAGTATACAAAAATCTCTGTTTTGAATGCAAAATAACACCCTTAACACAAAGAAGAATCTCTGATTTAATAGCAGAACTAGACCAAGCAGGAATAATCAGAGCAAAACTCATAAGCAAAGGAAGATATGGGAGAACACGCCAAATCTGTCTTGAAATAGGCCCTTCAGCTCTACCAAACATAGAGAAATTATTGAAGGAAGGCCTAAATCTATGACAAAAAAAGAAATTATCTCCCTATTCTTTGAAAATAACTATCTTATAACTCCAGGCATATTACAATTAATACCTGATCTAGAAGATTATACCTCTTTAATTCAAACTGTAAAAGAAAATATAGAAAAACAAAAGCAATCAACAACACTTACAGAAGAATACCTAAAATCCCTATTATGCTCCCAGAAAAAAGAGATTAAATCTTCAATAAATGTAATATTCAATTATAACAAAGAATCAGGAAAAAAAGAGATACAAGACTTTGTCAAATACTTCAGAGCAAGATATGAAGGAATAAAAAAAATATTAATTAATAGACCAGAACTACAAAATTCTATTTCTATATCAAGAGCACTAGAAAAAAATGCTTCTGAAAGGGTATCAATAATTGGTATAATCTCAGATAAAAATGAAACAAAAAATGGCAATCTAATGTTAACTCTTGAAGATGTAACAGGTACAATAAGAGTGATGATAACAAAGAAAAATGAAGAAACCATAAAAAAAGCAGCAGACGTAGTTCATGATGAGATAATAGGAATAACAGGAACAACAGCTGATAAAATAATCTTTGCAAACGACATAATATTTCCAGACATACCTCTAACTAAAGAACTAAAAAAATCACCTGATGAAGCATACGCTGCATTCATATCAGACATCCATGTAGGATCAAACATGTTTTTACCAAATGAGTTTCTTAAATTCATTAATTGGATAAATGGTAGTGAAGGTACTGATGGACAAAAAGAAATTGCATTAAAGGTAAAATATTTGTTTATTTTAGGGGATTTGGTAGATGGAGTAGGCATATATCCTGATCAAGATAAAGAATTGTTGATAACAGATATAGTTGAACAATACAATAAATGTGCAGAATATTTAGGTATGATAAGAAAAGATGTAAAATTAATAATTTGTGGAGGAAATCACGACGCACTAAGAATCTCTGAACCTCAACCCTGTTTAGATAGGCGATATGCAAATGCAATATATAACTTACCAAATGCAATACTTGTATCAAATCCAGCAATAGTAAACATACACTCCTCAGAAATATTTCCTGGGTTTGACATATTAATGTATCACGGATATAGTTTTGATTACTATGTAGCTAATGTTAATAGTATAAGAAATAATGGAGGATATGATAGAGCAGATTTGATAATGAAACTATTACTCCAAAAAAGACACTTATCACCAGCACATAGTTCAACATTATACATCCCAGATAAAACTCAAGACCCCCTAATTATAGAAAAGATACCAGACATATTTGCAACAGGACATATACACAAAGCAAATATCAATAGTTACAATGGAGTTTCAACAATATGCGGATCATGCTGGCAAGCAAAAACAAGCTTCCAAGAAAAAGTAGGACACAATCCAGAACCAGCAAGAGTACCGATAGTTAACTTAAAAACAAGAGCAGTGACAATGATGAGGTTCGACGAATAAAATGGCAGAAGCATCACCCCAAATGGAAGAATACTTCGGAAAAATAAATGATGAAGTATTAAAAATTTATGCTATTGCCAATGCTGCAAAATCAAAAGGTCATGATCCAGATGAAAAAGTAGCAATACCTCATGCAAAGAATATGGCTGAAAGAGTAGAAGGTCTAATATCAACAGTAGCACCACAAATAATAGGGTCGGGAGTAACAACAAGAATTGCTGAGCTTGAAACACAATATGGGAGCCAAGACTGGAGAGTTGCACTGCAAATTGCACTAGAGGTAGCACAAGAAAAATTCTGCAAGTTTAAAACCAAATTAGAAGCAATGGAAATAGGAATACGAACGGGATTCTCATACGTAACAGTAGGGGTAGTATCATCTCCCTTAGAAGGATTTACACAATTAAAACTTAAAAAAAGGAATGACAATGCCAAAGAATATTTTTGCTTAATGTACTCAGGACCAATAAGAAGCGCGGGAGGAACAGGAGCTTCTGTCTCAGTATTAATTGCAGACTACATACGAAAGAATATGGGATATGCAACATATGATCCAACAGAAAATGAAATCAAAAGGGCATATACGGAGTTAACAGATTATCATGATAGGGTAACACGACTACAATATTTCCCATCAAGAGAGGAAATAGAGTTTCTAATCAGTCATTTACCAGTAGAAATAGACGGAGATGAATCTGAAAAATATGAAGTCAGCAACTATAAGGACCTACCAAGAGTTGAAGCCAATAGAATAAGAAATGGATATTGTCTAATGACTGCAGAATGCCTCTCCCTGAAAGCACCAAAAGTTCTAAAGCAATTATCAAAATGGGGAAAAGAATTAGGATTTGATGACTGGGCATTTTGGGACGAGTTTGTGAAACTACAAAAAGAAATGAAAGCCAAAGGATTAGGAAAAGAAGTTGAGAAAGAAGACAATGTAAAAATAAAACCTGACTGGACATACCTCAAGGATCTAGCAGCGGGAAGACCTGTATTTGCATACCCCCAAAGAGAAGGGGGCTTCAGATTAAGATACGGAAGATCAAGAACATCTGGATTCTCAATGAATGCAATACACCCAGCAACAATGATAATCAGTAATGACTGCTTAGCATTTGGGACCCAATTAAAAATGGAAAGACCCGGGAAATCAACTGTTCTTGCAGCATGTGACACAATAGATGGCCCAATAGTCAAACTAAAAAATGGAAATGTAAGGAGATTGAATACTGTAGAAATAGCAAAGAAATATGATGAGGAGATAGGAGAAATAATCTATCTTGGGGACATGTTAGTATGTTATGGGGATTTCTTGAATAGGAACCATATACTTGTACCATGCGCTTTTAATGAAGAATGGTGGGCACTATACCTAGAAAAAGCAGACAAATCTATTCTTAGTATAAACAAAGAAAGAATAGACGAAATAATTGAAAAACCCTACAAATCACAAGTTACATTTGAGGAAACAGTAGAAATTTCTGAAAAATTAGGGATCCCCTTTCATCCAAGATATATCTTTTTCTGGAACGGAATAACCTTTGAACAGTTAGAAATATTGTATAATCAATTAAAAAAAGCAGCACAACAGGAGGGGAAACTAATAATACCCAATATAAGTGAAGAAAGCAAGAGGGCACTTGAAATTTTGGGAGTTGAACATACAGTAGTGCCTAATGAATATGTTTTAATTGAAAAAGAAGAAGCACAAGCATTATTAGCTAATTTGGGGCAGTTAGAAAGAACTCTTGAAAGAAAAAATACAGTACTTGAATCTGTTAACTCTATCTCAAAATTCAAAATTAAAGACAAATTAGGGACTTTTTTAGGGGCAAGAATGGGAAGACCTGAAAAAGCAAAAGCAAGACAGATGAAAGGAACTCCCCACGCACTCTTTCCCGTGGGAAAAGAAGGAGGCAGACTAAGAAGTTTCCAATCAGCACTAAGCAAAGGCAAAATACAAACAGATATGCCCTTTTATGTTTGTGAAAACTGCAATAATAATACTATATACCCTCTTTGTGAGAAATGTAATACAAAAACAAAAAGAAAATATGTTTGCAGACAATGCAATAAAGAAATGTGGGAAGATACATGCAGTGAGCACGGACCTTGCATGGGATACAAAAGACAAAATATAGATATCTGCTACTATTATAACTCTGCACTACAAAAACTAAACATGCCTTCTCCTCCACTTGTTAAAGGAATAAAGGGAACATCCAACCAGGATCATACACCTGAACATTTGGCTAAAGGGATAATCAGGGCAAAATATGGGCTTAACATATTCAAAGAAGGAACAATAAGATTTGACATGACAGAGACAGTTTGCACACATTTTAAACCGAAAGAAATAGGAACCTCTGTTGCTAGACTAAAAGAAATAGGTTATACTTATGATGTGTATGGCAAGGAACTAACAGAGGATAACCAAACTCTTGAACTTAAAGCTCAAGATATAATACTTCCCGGGAATGAAGGGGCAAAAGATGAAGGTGCAGATAAGGTAATAATTAACATCTGCGGATTTCTAGATGAGTTACTACTAAGATTCTATGGGTTACCAGCATACTACAATGTTAAAACAAAAGAAGATATAATTGGGCATTTAACAGCAGTAATGTCACCCCATACGGCATCATGTATGGTGGCACGAATAATAGGATTCTCAAGAACACAAGGGTTCATGGCACACCCTTTATTACATAGCATCCTTAGGAGGGACTGTGATGGGGATGAGGCTGCAATAATGATGCTACTAGATACCTTGCTTAACTTCTCAAAGAAATTCCTCCCAAATAGAAGGGGATCAACACAAGATGCACCTTTGGTTTTAACATCTAAACTAATACCCTCTGAAGTAGACGATATGGTATTCGATATGGACATAGCATGGAAATATCCTTTAGAGCTATATGAAGCAGCAGAAGAATACAAAAAACCATTTGAAATAAAAGTTGAGAAACTAGGGGATCACCTGGGTACAGAAAGACAATACGAAGGGATGGGATTTACACACGACACAGATGACGTCAATGCAGGAGTTCTATGCAGTTCTTATAAATTGCTACCAACAATGCAAGAAAAAATATTAAGTCAAATGGATCTGGCAAAAAAATTAAGAGCAGTAAATGAAAATGATGTTGCAAAATTAATAATTGAAAAACACTTTATGAAAGACATAAAAGGAAACTTAAGACATTTCTCTATGCAACAGTTTAGATGTGTAGATTGCAATGAAAAATTCAGAAGGCCACCATTGAGAGGCAAGTGTTCAGCTTGCAATGGGAAGATAATATTTACAATAGCAGAAGGTTCTGTTATTAAATATGTAGAACCAGCATTAGAGTTAGCTAGAAAATATAATTTGCCTGCTTACCTAAAACAATCATTAGAATTAACTAAGAACAGAATAGAATCAGTGTTTGGAAAAGATTCAGAGAAACAAGAAGCGCTTGGAAAATGGTTTGGATGAGTTCTATAGGAAAGTATAAATATATGTACTTTAAACTTCTGTTCTATGGTGGATAGACAATTCTTTGAACAAGAGAGCTCTAACTTTATGACTAATGGATATAGCAATACAAAATACAGGATATTCTCTCCCTCTGTCGAATTACATGGGGATAAAGAATATAATGGGTCAAAAATTGTTGAAGTTCCATCACGGATTGAAGTTCTTACTAGTGACCATAAATGGCAACAGTTCCCAGTAGTTTTTATCCATGGACCTAGCTATAAAACAGGAGAAAGTTACTTAGTTATATTTCTTTCAGACGGAAATCATTACTGCATCTATCAGCCAGGTGGCTCACTATTTGATAGAAAACTGTATAGAGAAGCTGGGGAGAAAGGACTGACCCAAGGAAGGAAGGATAATATCTGCCATATAGTAAAAGAGGATTGGTGAAAATTTCAAAATAAATTAATTATCTTCTCAGCAAGCAATGTCGAATCATGCCTTAAAACTTCAGTAGAAGTCATAAGTTCAGTGACAATAAACCCTGCTTTGAAATTTTTACATCTCAACTCGTCAAACTCTACAGGACTAGCCTTCTCCTTGCTATATTTATCCAAAACAAAAGGACTGAACTTTGAGCTGTTTACAATAACATAATCCAACTCTGTATGCAGGTAATTCTCTATTTCCTTCACAAAATCAGAAACCTTGAAACCATTAGTCTCACCATGTTTTGTCATCAAGTTGCACACATAAACTTTCTTTGCTTTTGAATTCCTAATTGCCTCACTGATGCCGTCAACAACTAAGTTAGCAATAACGCTGCCATACAAGTCTCCCGGACCGAGAACAATCATATCTGCGGCGCCTATTGCGTGCAAAGCGTCCTCATAAGCAGGAGCTGATTCACTAAGGAAAAGTCTCCTTATCTTCAGAGTGCCATCATGCTGAGGGTTATCAAGATTCTTCTCGCCCCTTATTATTGTACCATCCTCTAACTCAGCATTCAATCTACAGTCTTTTAGAGTAACTGGCAACACCTTTCCTTTTATATTCAAGAGCCTACAGGCCTCCTTTATTGCCTTCTCGTCACTACCATTAATATCCTTTAAAGCAGCAAGCAAAAGATTACCAAGACTATGCCCCTTCAATGAGCTATTATCTGTGAACCTATACTGAAAAAGCTGTTTCATACTCTCAGTAGAATCTGATAACGCAACTAGGCAGCGGCGAACATCTCCTGGGGGGAGAATACCAAACTCATCCCTGAGAATCCCAGTGCTGCCCCCGTCATCAGTCATATTAACAACAGCGGCCACATCAACATCATAACCCTTCAAACCTTTCAAGACATTAAAACTTCCAGTTCCACCACCAATAACAACTACCTTTTTCATTGATTTAAATTTAGAATTAAGGATATATAATCGTTATGGAAGATTAGCAGCCATTACCTTCTTTTACTTCTCTGAAGCGCTTGAAGTCATAAAGATGCCTGTGAACTCTGGTACCGGAAGTTATGCAACCAATAGCCTCTGAAAGAAGGTAACCTGTTGAAAGAACAGTTATGTTTGGATAATTTTCAATATTAGGAATCAGAATACTGTCAGTCGTGACAAGTCTGATATTATTCTCCAAAAGTCTTTCTTTCGCATCACAACTTAAAACAGCATGAGCCATGCAGGCAATAACCTCTCTTGCTCCCTGTTCCTTTGCATATTTAGCAGGATTAAACAAAGACCCCCCTGTGTCAATTATATCATCATAAATGACAACAATTTTATCTTCTAAAGATTCGTCACAAAGAATCCTAGTCTCTTTTACACTCCCTGGGCTGGAACGACTTTTATGAGCTATACCAAAATTAACATTCAAATCTTTAGCAAGTTTCTCCACAGCATGAGCACTATTAGCATCAGTGGCTATAGGGATTATCTCCTCTCTTTTATAATTAGCTAATAACCAATCAGCGAACAAAACTCTTGAAGTCAAAATATCAATCTGAGCTTTATAAAATCCCTGGACCTGCTGGAAATGAGGATATATGGTTATTACCCTTGAAGCACCAGATTCATCTGTCAAGTCAGCCATTAATTTTGAAGTAATAGGAACACCTGAACTTTCTTTCTTATCTGACCTTAAGTAAGGCATAAACATTAGAATATTTGTTATACTACTTGCACTGGAGATCTTCAATGCATTATTAATTGTGAAAAGCTCAATATACCCTTTGTCTGTGTCCATAATGCAATCAGAAAGTTTCGGCCTCTCTTCCCATTCATCGGTCTTATAATTATAAGGAAATCTTCTTTGAATAGTGTTAAAAGATTTAACTACAAAAATATGCCTCCCCCTAACTTCTGTTTTAAGAGCAACCTCTGCCTCACCATTGTTAAATCTGTTTAGATAAAGATCATCCGGATTAAACTCATGAAGCTTCCCATAAAGTTTGCCAGACTCTTCTTTTTTCTTAAGATACTTATAAACCTCCTTTGTAAGCGGAACACTAGCATGATCAGAAAGAAGTATTATACGTTCAAATTCACCTGAAACTTCCATAGCTGTAACCATCCCTATCATCTATAAAAATATTTCTATTCAAAAAGAAGTTCTTTGATTCTCGATATATGCTCTGCAACCCTACTACCTGATTCTGTTAAACTTATGGTCTTAATCCTGCCTTGCCTTTCAAAAGAGACTAACCTTGCTTTTTCCATCTCCTGCAGAATCTTTACTGCATGGGAATAAGTGCAATCAACCTCTTTTGCCAACACGCTACCATACCTGTTCTTAGAGTTCTGCTTTATGGCCATAAGTATCATTGCAGGCTTACGCCTAAAGAACACCTCAAAAATTTCAGTCACATCTTTTTTTACCATTTTTCCTAATGTTGTTTTCTAATAGTATCTTTTCAATATATACTAAAAAACGCTCATATTTAAACTTTTGCCAGAAGGCACAAGTATGAAGCCTTTATTTTTGATTGTGAACAGAAGGAGGTATATAATGATTTCTGTCTGAAATCTTTCTTTACTTGAATTTTGAACTAAAGATTTAAATATCCTCCAACCTACAAAGAAGTAAAATGATAGACATCAATATCTTAAGGGAGAAGCCAGAAATTATTGAAAACGACCTCAAGAAACGGAAGGACAAAGAGAAATTAGAATGGCTACCAGACCTAAAAAAACTTGATCTACAATGGAGAAAGCTCAAGCAAGAATCAGACAACCTTAGGCACAAAAGGAATGAAGTAACTACTAAATTACAAGAATTAAAAAGAGCAGGAAGCACTGCCCAAGAAGAAATAAAAGAAGCAGGAGAAATAAGCACACAGATAACCCAAAAAGAAGAGAAACAAAAAGAACTAAAAGAAAAAGTAGACGATTATCTTAAGAGATTGCCAAATATTATGCACAAGTCAGTCCCCTATGGGAAAGATGACAGCGAGAATAAAGTTCTTAGAAAAGTTGGGAACATAAAAGAACCAAAATTCGAATTGAAAAGCCATGGGGAAGTTATAGCTGAATTATGTGATTTTGACAGGGCAACAAAGATATCAGGTGCAGGATTCTACTTTCTGAAAGGAGAATTAGCCTTGCTTAACCAGGCACTAATCAGATTTGCGATAGACACATTACTTAGGAAGAAATACACTTTAGTACAAACCCCCCTTATGATGCGTAAAACCCCATATGAAGGGGTAACAGACTTAAGAGACTTTGAAAATGTGATGTATAAAATAGAAGATGAAGACCTTTACCTAATTGCAACCTCTGAACATCCCTTGACTTCAATGTTCATGAAAGAGATACTGGACGAAGAAGAACTGCCCATAAAATTAGTCGGGCTAAGCCCTTGCTTCAGAAAAGAGATTGGCAGTCACGGGGTTGACACAAGAGGATTATTTAGAGTCCACCAATTTGAAAAAATAGAGCAAATCATTATATGCAAACCAGAGGACTCCTGGAAAATGCATGAAGAACTCATAGCCAACGCTGAGTACCTATTTAAGAAGCTAGGGATCCCATATAGAGTTGTTAACATCTGCACAGGAGACCTAGGAACAGTAGCAGCAAAAAAATATGACATAGAAGTATGGTTCCCAAAACAAAAGGAATACAAAGAAGTCGTTTCATGCAGCAACTGTACAGACTACCAAGCAAGAAGATTAAACATCAAATATGGACAGAGAGGAGCAGAGAAAGCATTGGTGCATACCCTTAATAGCACAGCATTCGCCACCTCAAGAGTAATCGCAGCAATAGTGGAGAACTTCCAACAAAAGGATGGGAGCGTGACAGTACCCAAAATATTAGTGCCATACCTACCCGG
This sequence comes from archaeon, assembly GCA_043797705.1. Taxonomy (GTDB): domain Archaea; phylum Nanobdellota; class Nanobdellia; order SCGC-AAA011-G17; family GW2011-AR17; genus JAZDPJ01. The sequence goes on along the minus strand of JAZDPJ010000003.1, from coordinate 25,988 downwards.
ACTAAAAGTAATCAATAAGAAGAGTTCTTAATAACATTTATAAATAATCCTCGAACTAATGCTTGAAATGACAAGCAGTTTGAAGCATTTAGGAATAATCCTAGACGGAAACAGACGATTCGCTAAAAAGAACAAACTTAATCCTTTAACAGGACATGAACATGGAGTTAAAGTTGTTTGGGACTTTTTTGAATGGGCAAAAGAACTTGGAATCAAAGAAGTGACGATGTATGCCTTTTCCACAGAGAACTTCAAGAGATCCAAAATAGAAGTTAATTACCTACTGAAACTGTTTTTTACTGAATTTGACAAATTACTAGCATCAGGTAGATTAGAAAATGATAAAATAAAAGTAAACTTTGTTGGCCGGCTAAATCTATTTGACAAAAAACTCCAAAACAAAATGAAAGAAATGATGGAGCAAACTAAAAACTACAAAGGAATAACCGCAAACTTTTGTATGGCTTATGGAGGAAGAGCAGAAATAGTAGACTCAGTCAATAATTTAATTAAAAAAGGTGTTAAAAAAGTTGATGAAAACATGATCTCTAAAAATCTCTCCTTACAATCCTCACCAGACCTAATCATCAGGACCTCTGAACAAAGACTTAGTAATTTTTTATTATGGCAATGCGCCTACTCAGAAATAATGTTCCTGCCTAAAATGCTCTGGCCAGAATTCACAAAGAAAGACCTGATAAAATGCATTGGAAACTTTAATTCTAGACAAAGAAGATTTGGAAAGTAAACCTTTATAAATACCTACCAGAATATACAGGCTAATATGAAAATACTGGCAGCAGGAGACATACACGGAGACACCAACCTAGCCAGACAGCTCGCTGAAAAAGCAAACAAAGAAAATGTGGATCTAGTGATTCTTTGCGGAGACCTAACAGAACGTGACAAAAATGCTGACAACCTCATAGGGCTATTCAAACAAAAACTACTCTTAATCCCGGGAAATCATGAAAGCTTAGCAACAATAGACTTTCTTGCTGAGAGATATAAAGCAAAAAACCTACACGGGTACTCTATAAGAGTAGATAATGTCGGATTATTCGGCTGCGGACTAGCACACATGGGATTATCCCAAATAACTGAAGAAGAAATGATGGACCTCCTAAGAAAAGGACACAAATATGTTGAAAACTGCAATAAAAAAATAATGGTCACACATGTACCACCATCAGGCATAATTGGAGAAAAATTATCCCAATTCGTATCAGGGAGCAACAGCGTAAAGAAAGCGCTAGAAGAACTAGCACCAGACATATTATTCTGCTCCCACATCCACGAGGCTGAAGGAATGGAAGAAATGGTCGGAAACACACGAGTCATAAATGTCGGACGAAAAGGAAAAATCCTTGAAGTTTAAACAAATAGGAGACAAAATTTAAATACCTGCTCCTCTACAAAGGTATTGTCTTAAATCAAATGGAAACCTGGTACATCAGTTATTTAATATCCCTAGTTGTTTTAGTAATATTGTCAGGATTTTTTTCTGCAACAGAAATAGCAGTATTCTCAATAAACAAAACGAGGATTAAAGCTTTGGTTCAAAAAGATGTCCCTCATTCAAAAGCGCTCGAATCTATAAAAAATAAGCCAAAAGACACATTAGTGGCAATTCTTCTCGGAAACAATATCGTAAACATCACAGCATCAGCAATTGCAACAGTATTTTTTATTAAACTATTTGGCAATATAGGAGTATTAGTAGCAACAATAACAATGACCATAACAATCCTCACCTTCGGAGAGATAGTCCCTAAAAGCTATGCGACCTCTCATGCAGAAAAAATATCTCTCAAATTCTCACCAACATTACTTATCCTAATAAAAATTTTAAAACCATTTATCTGGGCATTCTCCCACCTTACTAAATTTTCACTAAAAGGAAAAAGTAAAATCGGCGCCGAAGAAGAACTTAAAGCACTCGTATCCCTGGGAGTTGAAGCAGGAGAAATGGAAAAACAAGAAAAAGAAATGATAGAAAATGTCTTGCAATTCAATGACATAACAGTCAAAGAAGTAATGACTCCTAGAAAAGAGATGATAATGCTTGATGGAGAGTTATCCATACAAAAGGCAGTAAAAATAATGCTCGCAAGAGAATTCTCAAGGTATCCCATCTATGAAGGAGAAAAAGAAAACATCATAGGGATACTCCACATAAAAGATGCACTGATAGAATACACCAGAGGTAAATGTAACACAAAACTTAAAGAAATAACCAATTCACCATTTTTTGTGCCAGTGCCCAAGGTTATAAATGAATTATTTAAAGAATTCCAGGACAAAAGACTGCATATGGCAATAGTTGTAAATGACAATGGAGCGATAGAAGGATTAGTAACTCTTGAAGACCTACTTGAAGAGCTAGTGGGAGAAATAATAGATGAAAGTGATGTCAAAAAAACAATGGTCAAAAGAATCGACAAAAATACAGTACTATTGCATGGGATGACAGAACTAAAAGACCTATATAGCTTCATCCATGTAAACCTTAAAGGCAAAAAAACAGATACAATAAGCTCTATAATACTAAAAAAATTAAAAAGAATACCCAAAAAAGGAGAAATATTCGATTTTGAAGATAATGAAATAGAAATTATTGAAGCAAGCCCAAAACAAATAATAAAACTAAAACTCAAAATAAAATATGGGCCTTTAAAATAGAAACCTTTTAATATAACTCCCGAAGTTCTCTTGTCTATGCCTGAATTGATCATCGCTGAAAAACCTTCTGCTGCATTAAAGTTAGCAACAGCTTTAGCAGAAGGGAATATCACAAGAAAAAAATTTGAAGGCAAGATACCAGCATATGAACTCAAACACAAAGGCAAAAACTTAATCATTGCCTGCGCTGTTGGACATCTTTACACAGTTGCAGAAAAAAACAAAAAAGGATGGACCTACCCTGTCTTTGATGTTGAATGGAAACCCAGCTATGAAGTTAATAAAAAAGCATTATACCTAAAACCCTATATTGAAGTTTTGGAAAAACTATCAAAAAAAGCAGATAAATTCACAGTGGCAACAGACTATGATATTGAAGGAGAAGTAATTGGGTATAATGTCATAAAATTTGCATGCAAACAAAAAGATGCACGCAGAATGAAATTCTCAACAACAACAAAAGAAGACCTAATAGAGGCATATGAGCACGCAAGCAAACATCTTGATTGGGAACAAGCAGAAGCTGGCCTAACAAGGCATGAACTTGATTTCTATTATGGAATAAACCTCTCAAGAGCTTTATCACTATCAATAAAAGCAGCAACAGGAGGATTCAAAGTACTGTCCTCTGGAAGAGTACAAGGTCCTGCTCTGAAAATACTTGCAGATAGAGAACTAGAAATACAAAAATTCAAACCAGAACCCTACTGGGAGCTAGAACTTCTAACTAAAGAACTAACAGCATCGCACAAAGAAGGAAAATTCTGGGACAAAAAAGAAGTTGATAAGGCATTCAAAAAAGCAGACAAAAAAACTCCCGTGGTTGAAAATACCGCAAAAAAACAATTTGATCAGACACCGCCACATCCTTTTGACCTAACAGCATTACAGATTGAGGTATTTAAGCAATTCGGCATATCCCCAAAAAGGACATTGGACATCACCCAAAATCTTTACATCAACTCATACATATCCTACCCCAGAACAAGCTCAAATCAGCTACCAGAATCAATCAAGTACCAAAAATTAATCCAAAAAATAAGCAAACAAACGAAATACAAAAAATTATGTGATCAACTATTGGCCAAAAAAAGTCTAAAGCCAAATAACGGAGATAAAAAAGATCCAGCACACCCAGCTTGCCACCCAACAGGAGAATACACAAAAACACTCACAGGACCTGAAGCAAAAGTCTACGATTTAATTGTAAGAAGAACACTTGCCTCATTCTCAGAACCGGCAAAAAGAGAAACAGTCAAAGTGATAATCGACTGCGGAGGAGAAGAATTCCATGCACAGGGAACAAGAACCATAGAAAAAGGATGGCACGAATATTACGGGCCCTACGCCAAGTTTGAAGAACAGGAATTACCCGAATTCAAAGAAAAACAAAAACTCAAATTCAAAAAACTTAACTTACACGATAAAGAAACGCAACCTCCAAAAAGATACACTCCTGCCTCAATTATCAAAGAGCTAGAGAAAAAAAATCTGGGAACAAAGGCCACAAGAGCGAATATTATCGAATCGCTGTACAATAGGAACTATGTTGAAGAAAAATCACTACAAGTAACAGATTTAGGATTGAGAACAGTAAAAACTCTTGAAAAATACTGCCCAGAAATACTTGATGAAAAGCTAACACAACAATTTGAAGAGGATATGGAGCTCATAAGAGAAAAAAAGAAAAAAGGGACTAAGATACTTGAAGAAGCAAGAAAAGTGTTAGGAAGTATACTTAAAAAATTCAAAGAAAATGAAGAAAAAATAGGAAAAGAATTAGCAGTTGCAAATAGAGAGACACAAGATTTACAAAGCATAGTAGGAAAATGCAAGAAGTGTGGCTCTGATCTCAAGATACTATACTCAAAGAGATTCAAATCAAGATTCGTAGCATGCTCGGGTTACCCAAAATGCAAAACAACATTCAGCTTGACACAAGGGCTACCAAAACCAACTGAAAAGCTATGCCCCGAATGCGGATACCCAATAGTGCTTATAATACGGCCAGGAAAAAGGCCTTTCGACTACTGCATCAACAAAGAATGCCCAAAAAGAGTTGCCTGGAAGAAAGAGCAGGAACTCAAAAAGAAAGAAGCAGCAAAAGAAGAGGCAACTGAAGAAGTAAAAGAAGAAATAACCCTTAAAAAATCAACTAAAAAGAAATAATTACTCTTTGTCTGTTTTAAAAATAGTCTTAACCCTACTGTCAATCAATGCTTGCCAAGTATCATACAATTTTTGCAATCCTTCAATATTAAGCTCCCTAAACTCGCTTAAAGGAATATCTGCTCCTGCAAAGGCCAGAGTTGTTTTTCTTCCTCCGCCTTCATGAGTTTTATCTCCAACTTCTGTTAGTTTGTAAAAGATATCTGAGAAAACATCACTTAACTTGATAGCATTGCTACTGGACCTTCCAGAAGCCTTTAATGACAGCTCATCATAAACATTTCCGGTAGCAACATTATAATTTAATCCATAAATTATGACTGTTGTAAAAATCTGAGTATTATAAATGAAATTTGAAATGTAAGGAATGATCCCGGAATCGTCAACAACGCCTATACCTTTACAGCATACATCAGAAACTCCAGATTTTGTACTTGGAAATTCATGCAGGACCTCTCCTAATTTTTTTAGCCATAACAATGGTATAGGGGCATTTTCAATTGTGGATATTGTTCTATAATCCTCTTCTGTTATCAAACTTTCAAGATAAGACTTTGCTTCTTCGTCTATGTTCTCCATACTCTTGCTGAATCCGCCAGTATCAACTTTTATACCAAGATATGAAGCAATAATTAAAGACTTATCCTCGTCATGGTGGAGCCCTATTCCCAATTCTTTCATCCACCGGATCAAAAATGAAACACAAGCACCTGCTTTCTTCTTGTAAACAAAATTTGAAGGATTGGAATTAACCTGGTTCCCATTTGGGTGGTGGTCTATATCTATGACTACTTTTTTTTCTAATAGCTCATAATGCCTTAACATATCTGGACTTGCAACATCAACAAGGGCAACATACTCCATGGGGTCTATTGTTTTTTCAGGAGACTCTAAGGTTTTCAGTCTTGTAAATGGGAGGTCTAAAGTGTTAATGGTGTATCTATTCATAAGAAAATCAGATTGTTTGCTATAAAAAATCTTACACTCTTGACTGTAATGGTTTGCAATCTTCTCAAGAACCAGTGCGGAAGCCATAGTATCCGGATCAGGATGGTCGTGCATGAAGATATTTAGAGTTTTAGCTTTATCTAACCCTTTGATAACTGTTTCTAAATCCTCATGAGAGTTTTTTGACACTTTAGATAGTAAGTTAATTAAGACTTTATTAGTTTTTTGTCATGTTTATAAAAGGTGCTTACAGGAAGCGGATAATTGGTGTTTCAATGCAAAATACATGTTTTTTTTCATTTGGCTTAATAATCTCAAAAATCCTTTCTTTCTCATGAGATAAACTAATTAGTTGCTTGCTGAAGTTATGTATCAGTTTCCCTCCAACTGGTAAATTCTTGCCTTCCATATTCGTGTACACTTGGCTTGTTATCAGCACCTTGCATCCCTTTGTTTTGTAAAGGTTCCTTAGGAGCTTAAACTGCTCTAGAAGGTTAGGGTTGTTTTTTTCCTGAAACTCTTTTCTGTAGAATTTAGTCAAAGAGTCTATAATGACCAGATTTACATTTTTTATAAGTTCAAGCTCTCTTATTATTTTTGCTTGCTTTTCAAAACTGTCTGCCTTGATCAGGTAAATATTGTCTAGGTTTGCATCTTTATTGAAATCCTTAATCCTGTCTGCTGAGAAAGTGTTCTCTGTGTCAATAAATATGACCTTACCTTTTGATCTAGACGCCTCAAACAAGCAAAGATTAGTCTTTCCAGTGGCTGATGGCCCATAGATGCAGTTTATGCCTTCTATCAATTGCATATGGTAGCTGTTTGGATTCGGATTAAAGAAGTTTGCGGTCAATGCTTAGCCATGAACTGGTAATTTGGGCACCTTAAGCATTTGCAATAGACTTTATGATGGATCATTCTTAATGGGTTTATATGAACATGGCAAAATTCATCGGTTATCTTCTCTCCGAAAGGCAGTTTATGCGGGAAATAATGCGGAGGGCAATACATTTTCTTACTGATTATAACCTTATCATTGATATCCAAGAGCCACCCTTTTTTGTCTGTCAGGGGTTGTACTTAGTTGTTTTAGAATATAAATAACTTTAGCTGAGACTATTTTTATCTGGAGTCGGTAGTCACACAATATTTATATACAAGTTAGTATATACTATCCGTGTATACACAATGGCAGACATCTACGATAACACCATATTATGCAACAAATGCGAAGAAAAACTGCAAAAAGCCCACGCAATAAGGGGCGGATTCAAACTAAGAAGCTGGTGGTGTCCCAACTGCAAAGAGCAAACAATCCACCCTGCAGACGAAACAATCCACAGGCAATTCATAGAACTCAAAAAAAGAGAATTTGAAGTCAAACTCAGACAAATAGGAAACAGCTGGGCAGTAAGCATACCAAAAGAAATAATAAGATTCCAAGAAGTAAAAGAAACAAAAATCATAAGAATGAACATGGAAGAACCAGGAAAACTAACAATCTTTTTTTCAAAAATATATGAATAACGGGGGTAAAAAAATGACAGACATAAGACTAAAGGTGATGGAAGCACTGCAAGAGGAAGCGTACAAGGGAATAGTAAGAATTGATTCTGAAACCATGAAAGAAATAGGCGCAAAAGTTGGGGACATAGTTGAAATTGAAGGATCAAGAAAAACAGTCGGCCTAGTCGAAAGAGCATACCCTACAGACATAGGTACACAAGTCATACGAATGGACGGTATCCTGAGAAGGAACGCAAAAACAGGATTAGGAGAAATAGTCACCGTAAGAAAAGCAGCAGTCAAACCAGCAAAATCAATACTCCTCGCACCAGCAGAACAAGGAATGATGATAAAAGCAAACCCCGAAATCTTCAAAAAAGGACTACTCGGAAGAGCAGTAATCAAAGGAGACATGATTGCAATGGGAGGAGCAATGTTCGGAGGATTCGGATTCCCATTCAACCTAAAACTAATGGTAGCAGACATACAACCAAAAGGAGCAAGCCTCATAGCAGAAGAAACAGAAGTAAAACTAAACTCCAAAGCAGTAAACATCGAAGAAGAAACAAAAGTATTGGATGTTACATATGAGGATATTGGCGGGTTGAAAGAAGAACTAAAAAAAGTAAGAGAAATGGTAGAACTGCCACTAAAACACCCAGAAATATTCCAAAGACTAGGAGTGCAACCACCAAAAGGAGTCTTATTACACGGACCGCCCGGAACGGGAAAAACATTACTTGCAAAAGCAGTAGCAAACGAAAGCGACGCAACATTCCTAACAATCAACGGACCAGAAATCATGTCCAAATACGTCGGTGAAGCAGAAAAAAAACTAAGAGACCTCTTTGAAGAAGCAGAAAAAAAAGCGCCATCAATAGTATTCATAGACGAAATAGACGCAATCGCACCGAAAAGAGACGAAAGCCAAGGAGAAGTAGAACGAAGAGTAGTAGCACAACTACTAGCAACAATGGACGGCATGAAAACAAGAGGAAAAGTAGTAGTCATTGCAGCAACAAACAGACCAAACGCACTAGACCCGGCACTAAGAAGACCAGGAAGATTCGACAGAGAAATAATAATAGGCGTACCATCCAAAAAAGGAAGACTGCAAGTACTGAAAATACACACACGCAACATGCCCCTAACAAAAGATGTAGACCTAAAAAGGATAGCAGACAAAACACACGGATTCGTAGGAGCAGACCTAGAAATGCTCTGCAAAGAAGCAGCAATGCATGTAATCAGGAAAGCACTACCAACACTCAAACTAAAAGATGAAGAAACAATACCTCCAGAAATACTAGAGAAACTACAAGTATGCCACGAAGACTTTGAAGAAGCACAAAGACTAGTCACACCATCAGCATTAAGAGAAGTCCTAATAGAAATACCAAATGTCAAGTGGACTGACATAGGAGGGCTGGAAGAAATAAAACAAGAATTAAAAGAAGCAGTAGAATGGCCACTTAAATACCCAAAATCCTTCAAAACCCTCGGAGTAAAACCACCCAGAGGAGTATTACTATACGGACCACCGGGATGCGGAAAAACCCTATTGGCAAAAGCAGTAGCAAATGAAAGTGAAGCAAACTTCATCCTAGTCAAAGGACCAGAACTAATAAGCAAATGGGTTGGAGACAGCGAAAAAGGAATCCGCGAAATATTCAAAAAAGCAAGACAAAGCGGACCAGCAATAATCTTCTTCGATGAAATAGACGCAATAGCATCAAGCAGAGGAAGAGGAGGCTCAGACAACAATGTAACAGAAAGAGTAGTAAACCAATTATTAACAGAAATGGACGGTCTTGAAGACCTGCATGACGTAGTAGTAATAGCAGCAACAAACAGACCAGACATAATGGATGCGGCGTTGCTAAGACCAGGCAGGTTTGATAGAATAATATTGACATCAGTCCCAGACAAAGACGCAAGAAAACAAATCTTTGAAATCTACACCTCAAGAATGCCACTAGCAAAAGATGTGAATATCTCAAAACTAATAGACAAAACAGAAAACTATGTGGGATCAGACATAGAATCACTATGCAGAGAAGCAGCAATGCTGGCGTTACGAGAAGACCTGAAAGCTGAAGAAATAAAAATGAAACACTTCGAAGCCGCGCTAAAGAAAGTAAAAAGCTCAATACTTAACGAAGACATCAAGAAGTACAACGAGATAGAAGAGCAGTACTTGAGAACAGCAAGAGGCGCAGCAATAAGAGGAAAAAACAACCAGAACTACTTTGGTTAATCCCTTGTCGTAACGACCGGCTTATCACCAATGATAACAGTATGCTCAGCCTGACTCACCAAGCCCTTAGACTCCTCAGGCAACTCAGGATACTGATGAAGAACCTCTTCACGCTCTAAAATATTCAGATTCAAAAGATTAGCAGGCATAGAAGCAATCCAACGCCTCGCAAAAGGCAAAGACCTATACTTAGACTCAATAAACTTCATAAGCTTCCTAGCCTCCATACTGCGAATAGGCCTGATACACTCCAACCTGAAAATACCAGAAGGCTTACCTGTCTTGACCCTGCCAACACCAGTAGTAGCAAAAGGCTCAATAGCAATAACATCACCATCATTCAAAACAGTCTGGCTGCTATCATCAAAATTAGGAATAGTAATACCTGAGTGCAACTCATACTGCGCCAAACTATGACCATTCAAATTGCGAATAGGAGTATAACCCTCATAACTCGTGATTACCTCTTCTACCTCTCTTCCAATCTCAGAAACCTTAACACCTGGCCTGCAAACTTTTATAGCCGCCTTAAGCGCCTCTTCACTTGCCTTAATTAACTCCTTGTCAAAACCAACAGTGCAAGCAGTGTCAGCAATAAAACCATCAACATGCACACCAACATCAATCTTCAAAATATCATTATCAGTAAAAACAGTCTCATCATCTATTCCAGGAGTATAGTGAGCAGCAATATGATTAAGCGAAAGATTAATAGGGAATGCCGGCCTTCCGTCCAGAGCAAAGATCTTGCCATCAGCCTTATTTGCCAAATCTAAAAGCTTAACACCCGGCTTAGCCCCTAACTTAACAAACTCAAGAACCTCCCTTGCAATCTTACCGGCTTTCAACAACTTATCTCTCTCTTCTGAATCCATGAAATTGCTTTTACTTCGGCAACTATAAAAACTTTTTGCAAGAAAGAGACAACAAATAACTGAACTTCACGGGGTTATCATAACTTTAGATCCTAGAGATATTCATCTTTTTCATTATATGCTTTAACCATACTCAGCTTTAATGCCCCACATACTTTCCCGGAAAACAAGCTATAACCCTCTTCCACAACATACTTTAAGGCAAACCCCCAATGATATACTTGTGGACACAAAGAAACACAACCCGAAAACGGTAGGCAACATTGTCATATCCGGCAAAAAATCATTTGTCTCTGACATAACATCAGCATTAAACCTCCTGCTCGAAAAAGACCCAAAAAACTGGGAGTTTGTCCAAAAGAACCTTACTGAGATACTGGAAAGTGAGCACTCTGGAGTCACATGCGAGGAAGGAATCTTCAAATTCAAAAATAAGCCGTATAACAGCAAATGGATTGCCAGCGTCCTAATACACGAATCATGGCACATAGAGTATTTCCTTACAGGGGAGCCTTATGACGGAGAAGAAGCAGAGAGGAGATGCATGGAAAAGCAGAATGAATTTCTGGCTTTGGTAGGATATAAGAAGATAAACATAGAAAAGCTGCTCAAGACAAAATACTGGGAAGTAGACTACGAAGAACGAGACTGGTAGATAAGCTTAAAAATAACGGTTTACACACACATAAAAATGATTCAAAAAACATTTGTCGCAATAAAACCCGATGGAGTACAAAGAGGCTTGGTAGGGAGAATAGTCCAAAGATTCGAAGATGTAGGCCTGAAAGTAGTAGGCATGAAACTAGTGCACATCAACAAAGAGTTCGCAGCAAAACATTACACCGAAGACATAGCACAAAGAAGAGGAGAACATGTACGAGAACAATTACTAGACTTCATAACAGAAGGGCCAGTGGTGGCAATGGTGCTTGAAGGGGTGGAAGCAATAGAAGTTGTTAGAAAAATAGTCGACGGAACAGAACCAAAAACAGCAGCACCCGGAACAATTAGAGGAGACTTCACACATGTAAGCTACGGAAGAGGAGATTCCACTAAAAGAGCAATACCCAACGTGATCCACGCCTCAGCAGACAGCAAAGATGCAGAACACGAAGTAGGATTATGGTTCAGCCCTGAAGAACTGCATGATTACCCCACAGCACACGAAAAACATACACACCTGAAGTAATTTTATAAACTTCTATGTAATAGACAGCACTTATGAAAGGGTTTATAGTATACTCAACATACAGAACAATAAACGACAGAGCATATGTCAACCTATTCGGAAGACTAGAGAATGGTGAAAGCTTTGCAACCCTAAACTACTTCAGACCCTACTTCTACATAAAAGAAACAGACCTTAAAAAAGCACAAAAAATAGAGAACTTTGAATTTGAAAGAACAGAGATGACAAATTTCGAAGGGGAAAAAGTTGTAAAGATACTTCTTGACATCCCTAAAGAAGTCAAAACACTAAGAGATGATTTGCTTGATGAAGGAATAGTGTGCTACGAAGCAGACATACTGTTTCCACAAAGATTCCTGCTGGACCACGACATCAAAGGTGCACTAGAAATAGAAGGAGAGCACGAACAAGAAGACTATGTGAACAGAGTATACAAAGAACCAAAACTAAAAAAAACAGAATACTGGCCAGACCTAAAGATACTCTCCTTTGACATAGAAACTAATTCTAAAACAAAAGAGATCAACGCAATATCAATAGCCCAAGACAAAGTGCAAGAAACTCTTGTCGTAAGCCCAAAAAAACTAAAACACTCAATCAACTGCGCCGATGAAGAGGAGTTGCTGGAAAAATTCATCGAAAAAATAAGAGAACTAGATCCAGACATAATAACAGGATGGAATGTAATCGACTTTGACTTCGCTGTCATCAACGAAGCACTAAAAAAATATGAAATAAACTTTGCAATCGGAAGAGACAATTCTCCATGCAAGCTAAGACTAGAAAGCAGCTTCTTCAAAAACTCCAAGTTAGACGTTCCAGGGAGAATGGTCTTGGACGGGTTAGCAATGGTAAAAGCATCACCACTAAAAGTCCGAGACTACAAACTAGACACAGTAGCAGAACAAGTCCTGGGCGACAAAAAACTGATACAGTTCAAAAACAAATCAAAAGAACTAGACGAGCTATTCAAAAAAAATACGCAAAAATACATTGATTACAACCTGAAAGACGCACAATTAGTATTAGACATACTCGACAAAAGCAAAATACTAAACTTCGTAATCAAAAGAAGCACACTAACAGGACTGCTCCTAGACAGAATGAGCGCATCAATAGCATCGCTAGACTCCTTGTACATAAGAAAAGCAAACCAAAGAGGACTAGTAGTTCCAAGCCTGATATATGCAGCAAAAGAAAGACAAATACTAGGAGGATATGTAAGAGAATCAGAACCAGGAATCTACGACAATGTGCTAGTACTAGACTTCAAATCACTATACCCCTCAATCATAAGAACATTCAACATCGACCCAGCAAGCTTCGTTGAAGACTGCAAAGGAAAAGATTTGATTACAGCACCAAATGGAGCATGCTTCAAAAACGAACAAGGAATATTGTCCGAGATACTCGAAGAACTATGGAAAGCACGAGACGAAACAAAAGCCCAAAAAGACGAACTGGCCAGATATGCAATAAAAACACTTATGGCAAGCTTCTTCGGAGCAATGGCAACACCTAATTCTAGGTTTTTTAACATGAAAATAGCAAATGCGATAACACACTACGGACAGTACCTAATCAAAATGACTGCAAAACAGATTGAGGAGAAAGGATACAAAGTGATATACTCTGACACTGACAGCTGTTTTGTATTGCCTAAAACTAAAGATTACAACGAGGCACTCCTAGTAGGTAAGAAACTTGAAACTGACATCAATGAATTCTACGACAAGTTCATAAAAAAAGAATACAAAAGGAAATCACACCTTGAACTAGAGTTTGAAAAATGCTATGTCAAATTCCTAATGCCCAAGATAAGAGGTGGAGAAACAGGCGCGAAGAAAAGATATGCAGGACTGCTCAAAGACGACAAAATACAAATCACAGGACTAGAAGCGATACGAGGAGACTGGACATCAGTAGCACAGAAGTTCCAAAAGGAACTGTTAGACTTAGTTTTCCATGACAAACCAGTTGAAAAATATATTACTAAATTTGTTGAAGACCTGAAAAAAGGGAAGTACGATAAGTTATTAGTTTACAGAAAATCAATAAGAAAAGAACTTGAAGACTATACTAGAACCACGCCCCCACACGTTAAAGCAGCACGTAAATTAGAGGTTCTAGATGGCACCACGATAGAATACGTGATAACCTCAGACGGACCAGAACCACTACAAAACCAAAAACACGAAATAAACTATGAGCATTACATCAAAAAGCAGCTGGAACCAGTGGCAGATTCAATACTAGTGTTCTTAACTAAAAACTTTGAAGATATAGTAAAAGGAACTACACAATCAACACTCGGAAGCTTCTAACAAAAATCCTTCAAAGAACCCTTCAAAACCTGAGCATCAGGCTTGAAAATATAAGCATTAGCAGAATCAAAATAACCGCAACGAAAATTATCCAAAGGAATACCAGTACGCTTACTCAACATCAAGGCATACATAAAAACCTGAGTAGAAGCATACTTCTCCAAAGAAGCATTAGGCTTGTAATCCCAAACCCAGATCTTACCATCCTCAATAGTCAACAAATCAATATGCCCAGTAAAAGGCTCATCAATACTAAACAAATCACTATCAAGCTCCTCAGGCATCAACCACAAAGGAACCTCCATAGCAACAGTCTTTGAATCATTCTCCAACATAAAAACCTGAACTTTCGAATGAGCGCTCTTGTACCTATCCTTGTTAGCCTCCAAACCTGCAACTGTTAAACTATTTATCTCGTGGCCATCAGCATGAATCAAATCAACAGGCAGCTTCATCTTGAACTTGGAACCCCTAGGACCTCGTTCAAAATAATTATCCGGACAAGAATTGAATACTGAGTCTAAGAATCCCTGTAATCCTGGAAAATCCTCTGCCAAATTCTTAAGCTTGTGAGTATGCACCCTATAATGATACCACCAACCATGCTTAAAAGACCTAGACTTAATCATCACACTTAGCATCACCATTCGAGAATATAAGAATTATTATCTTGCACTAGTCATTTCACGCATATTCTTTATGCAGTTCTTATGATCCTCGTAGCGCTTAAAGAACTTGATAGACTCTTCCAACCCTAAAGTTTTGAATGTCTTGCCTACTAACTTAAAGTGCTGATAGTACCCATACCAGAAATAAAAATAAGAATTATTCACCTTTGGTTCTTGGAATAAATTTTTCTTTGACAACCTCGCTTCAGCAATTATCTGTGGCTTAAGCTCAATCCAATTCAGCTGATTATACGCCTTCTTCAGTCGCCTGAAATATTTTGTTATGTAATCAGATGTCTCCAAAGTCTCACAAAGCCTTTTCTTTGCTTTTTCTAAATTCTTTTTATCATAATGCCTGCAATACTCAACTGTGCCAAAATACTGCACTGCAGAAGCTATGGCTTCGTCGAGATTGCTATCAGAAATACGAGTCGTCTTATGCCACCCCTCATGCAGAACAATCCCGCTTATCTCAACATAGTTTTCCCTCAGCAAGGCCTTGGTAATCTGGCATCCATCCCACCCCACTGCCTGACTAAGCATAGTGTCGTAGCCTTTTTCCCTGTACTCTTTCTCTAATTTTACCAGTCGCCTATTGCTCCTGCCGATAACTTGCTCCTCAACATAAAGCTCCAAGCTGTTCGGAGGAGTCACAATAAGGTAATGCAAGTCCTGATGCTTTGTGGTAGCATCGTACCTCGATAGAACGCCCTTAAACTCCATACCTATCTCCTCTCCAAAAGACTTAATATGCTTGATATGCCTTAGCCTGGCTTCGAGGTCCATTAGGCTATTATATGTTTTCATTACTTAAAAAACTTAGCAAAAAAATTTAAATAAAATCCTTAGATATAGTTATAAAAATGGGAAAACTAGAGGAAAATGTCGACCAGGAATTCTCAAAAATCAAATCAGTATGGGACGCATTTAACTACGCAAAAGAACACGACCCAGAACCATGGTTCACCCCTCGCAGAAGATACTACACACCATCAACAGTCAAAGAAATTAAAGAAAAGCTCAAAGAAAGATACTCCCAATCTGTAAAAGACATAAACAAGATGAATTCCAAACAGGCAAGAATGGTCTACCACGAGATATACAAGTTTCTCTACTGCAGCAAATCTTTTATACACGAATAATATCCTAAGCAGCTATGGGCGTAAAAATAGGGGACTTCATACCAAAAAAACAACTTAACTGGGATGATCTTAAAGGAAAAATATTGGCAGTAGATTCTTCAAACATGTTATACCAGTTCTTGAGCTCAATAAGACAGCAAGACGGAACACCACTGATGGATCAAAATGAAAATATAACAAGCCACCTAGTAGGACTATTCAGCAGAGTTCCTAATTTATTAGAGAAAGGAATCAAACTAGTATTCGTATTTGACGGCAAACCACCAGAGCTAAAATACCAAGAACAAGGAGCAAGAAGAGACAGAAAAGAAAAAGCAGCAGAAAAATACGCAGACGCAGTAGACGAAGAAGATGTAGAATCGATGCTCAAATACTCCAAACAAACAACAAGACTAACAAAAGAAATGAACGAAGAAGCAAAAGAGCTGCTAACAGCAATGGGACTACCAGTAGTGCAAGCACCAAGCGAGGCAGATGCGCAAATGGCATACATGAACAAACAAGGAGATGTATGGGCCTGCGCGACAACAGACTTTGATCCATTACTACACAGAGCACCAAGAGTAGTAAGGAATCTTACGCTATCACAAAAGAAAAGAATGCCCTCCGGAGGATACGCACCAGTATTTCCAGAGCTACTTGAACTGAAAGAAATCCTGAACAAACTCGAGATAGACAATGACCAGCTGCTAATCCTATCAATCCTGATAGGTACAGACTACAATCCGGGAGGGGTCAAAGGCATAGGTCCTGCAAAAGCGCTAAAACTAATACAGTCCGACAAAAAATTCGAAGAAATATTCAAAGAACTAGATGTGAACTTTGACTGGAAACAAATAGCGGAAACATTCAAAAAAATGCCAGTAGAAAAAGACTACAAAGTAGAGTTCAAAGAAATGGATGAAGAAAAAATAAAGGAATTACTGTTAAAACGTGGTTTTGCAGAAGAAAGAATAAATAAAACCCTTGATAGGTTGAAAACTATTGGTAAAGATAAAGTACAAAAAGACCTCAAAAAATGGTTCTAAAAACCAAAACTCTGAGTAAATTCCTTAACCTTCTTGTAATCCTCTAAAAACTTAAAACCCCTGTCAGTAATAACAAACTTCTTACCCTTACCCTTCTCCTCAGGCTCCTCAATAATCATCAACTTCATCTTTAACTCTGAAATATACTTCTTCATACCGTCATGAGAAAGATTAGACTTGTAAAGCAAATGTGTAGGCTTAATCTTGCCGCCCTTATTCATAATCGCAACAAGGATGTCATTTACAATATCCAACTTATCCCTTTTCTCTCCCATTCATTTACTCCTAATAACCCTGATGAGCATTAAAAACAAAGCCAAGAAACCGATCACTTGGAATGTTTGACCAGCTATATAATAATTCTGGCTTAGACGAGCACTAAACAAAAAGAAAGGCTGAGCCAACATAAGCATATAGAACCCTGAAAACACCAACGCACTATTCAGATTCCGCTGTTTCCTATAATTCAAATAAAAGTTTGCAGCCAAGAAAAACATGAGCACAAACATGACAACATGAAACTTCAGGAAGTACTGATAAGAAAACAATATGAACAATGCCATAAGCGCCATAACAAAAGCTATAACCCTCCTGCTTTTCACGCCCATCGAAACGAGCAATAAAATAGTGAATGCAAACAGCATCAAAGTCATCTGTCCTAAAAAGATAAAGTCAAACATACCAAAAGGCGAGATTATCCTATCATAAAAGCCAAGATGCATAAGGAAAACACCAACAGCCCTAAGTGCAAATGCAAATGAAATCAACAAGAATGACGCAAACAAATAATAATACCTCTTCTGCTTCGCAAAACGATAAACACGGTAACTCAGCATAGAAATCAAAAGAGTGATTAGACCACAAACTAGCTCAAATATAGTGTCTAATCCATAAAACCACCCTGGACCGCTGTTTATAACTATCATACCTTTGTTACCTCCGTCTCAATGGGTTATTTAAATAATTTACGCAAAAAGCTTCCAGATTACCCTTCCCCAACCCTTAATAAAGAAACACCCTAAAATACCAATAGAGTCAATAAAACACCTCCCAATTTGACTCTTTCACTTTCAACCACCTCAAAGAAAGGAAAACCCGGCCACCTCTGGGTTTTTTCCTATCTTTTTCTTAACTTTTATAAAATACAAAGGATTCTAGATTACCAATGAACAAACTCAAAGGCACACCAACATCATTTGATGTCATAGGAGATATAGCAATCCTAGAGATTCCCGAAGAGCACATTAAGAACGAAAAGGCAATAGCAGAGCAATTCCTAAAAGACCACAAAAACATAAAAGTTGTCGCAAAAAAAGTAGGAATACACTCCGGGAAGTATAGAACACAGAATCTGAAAATAATCGCTGGTGAAAAAAGAAAAACAACACTACACAAAGAGAACGGAATAAGAATGGAGCTAAATGTAGAAACATCATACTTCTCACCAAGATCCTCCACAGAAAGAGCAAGGATAGCCGGATTGGTAAAGCCAAAAGAAGAAGTGCTGGTAATGTTCTCCGGAGTTGCACCATTCCCGCTTGTGTTAGCAAAATATTCAAAACCAAAAGTTATCTACGCAATTGAAATAAACCCAAAAGCCCACGAGTTTGCAGAAAAAAATGTAAAGCTAAATAAGTTTGATAATATCAAATTGTATCTGGGAGATGTAAAAGAAGTTTTGCCAAAACTAAAGAAAAAGTTCGATAGGATAGTAATGCCCCTGCCAAAAACAGCTGAAGAGTTCCTGCCAGACGCAAAAAAATACGCAAAAAAAGGAGCAACAATACACTTCTATACTTTTGGCCAGGAAAAAGAATTCAAAGAAATAAAAAAAACAATAAAAAAAGTGTTCCCAAAAGTCAAAACCATAAAATTAGTAAAATGCGGAAAATACGCCCCATACACATTCAGAGTATGCGCAGAATTCAAAGCCCCTTAAAATGCGTAGCTATAATATATATCTCCTTACTTTCCTTTCTTGAAGCCTCAGGCTTAACGCATTTACAAAAACCAAAATTCTTCCTAACCCTCTTCAAGAAACCCTCAAAATCCCCTCCCTGAAAAACTTTGCAAAGAAAAGAACCATCCCTCTTCAAAACCCTCTTAGCAATACCAAGAGCAGTATCACTAAGCTCAATAGACCGCTCAACATCCAGAGACTTTATCCCAGAAGTCTTAGGAGCCATATCACTGAGAACAACATCAAACTTGTCAGAAATCTTCTTTTGAATTGCGACTGAAGTAATATCCCCCTGAATAAACTCAACACCATCAATAGGATTTATCTTTTCCAAATCAACACCAACAACCCTCCCTTTCTTTGCTAACTCCTTAGCAACAATCAACCAACCGCCAGGCCAACACCCAAGATCAAGAACAGAATCTCCTGGCCTGATTAGATTATACTTACTATTAATCTGCTTCAACTTGTAAGAAGACCTAGCACGGTAACCCTCCTTAAGAGCCTTCTTAGTGAAATGATCTTTCTGTCTCATCAGTCCAAACCCAAGCTCAAAGATTTCTTAATCTTCAAAGCAGTAGGCGCCTCGCCACCATGCCAAGAAAACCTAGGGCGAATACGCATAGGATAAATACGCTCAGAATTATCATCAAGAATAATAGCAGCACCCTTCTCTCCAGGAAGATTATTCAAATAACCAGTAATAGCAGACTCCAAATAACTTTGAGTCATACTATTCAGCGCCTCAACATCAGACTTAGCAGTAATACGATGAGCAATAACAATATCCGACTGAGTAGTAACATCCCCATGAATCTTACCTGGCTGCTGCGTCGCTAAAATCAAGCTAATACCTGGCTGCCTACCCTCCCTAAGAATAGTAACCAACGCATCTGTAGCGGCAGTCTTTCCATCCCTAGGCAAAGCTTCATGCGCCTCATCAATAACAAGCCAAACCAAAGGCTTTCTTGTTTCACTCTTTGATTCCTCTGAAACCTGAAAATAACTGTAACCTTCTTTGATGGCTTCTAATTCTTCCTCTTTCCTAGAAATCATTCTCTCAATGAAAAGTTTCATGGCAATCAAACCAACAACAAGATTCTTAACACCCCAACCACCAGCACCAGTAGCATAACAACTAACATCAAGAACAGTAACTTGTCCCCCTTTAATCAAAGCATCAATCTTAGTACCTTCATCACTGAACAAACCCCACCTAGTAGCGGTCTTCAATCGGTTGATAGTCTCATTCTTAGTAGATTTCTCAAAACTATCGTCATTTCTTATGGCCTCAATCATTTCCTCAACAGTATAATCCGACTTTTTAGCATCCTTAAAATCACCTAATGTTTTTTCAATAGCAATACCTACGGGAGCGCTGGTTGTAATGCCAAAAGCCAAAGCCCAATCCTCAGCTGTAAGCTCATTAGCCCTAATCGAAAAAGGAGCATCAGTAGGAATGCCTTGATCTTTATACTTCTGGTAAAAACCAATAGGGGTAAAAATCTTAATATCCAAACCCTTAGGCTCCAAGCTCCACTGCTCCAACAGATCAGCATCCTTCTCATTCTTATGTTTCATAGTCCAATAAATGCCCATTGTGTCAAGCATAACAATTGCTATGTTGTTTTTTATTTCTGGTGGTAAATCTCCCATACCCTCTGCTATTACTCCCAAGCTATAGCTTTTACCGGATCCCCTCTTACCAGCAACATAAACGACATGGCTTCTCACCATATCCATGTATAAATTATTGGATAAAGAAGTAGTACGACCCATCTTAACATAACTCCTTCCAAGGAAAATAGTTCCTTTATCACCAAACTTCTTCTTATCAGCATCATTTCTGCCGATAATGATATCATAAGCCATGCAAAAAGTAAAGGGCTACAAGAATATAAGGCTTTTCGTAGCGAAACAATAATAACTTATTAAAACAACTATACTCCTATGAAATTAACTCCCGAAGAAGAACTAGAAAAATTCAAAGAAGAACTTTTATTTCTTAGGAAAGTCGAGATGGTAATAGTTGAAGGAGCGAATGACAGGAAGGCCCTGAAAATCTTCAAAGTGAAAAGAATCATCACCTTAGGGCAGCCAAGATATAAAGTGATCGAGATATGTAAAAAAGAAGTGGCCATTATCACAGACCTAGATGCAGAAGGAAAAAGGATATACGCAACATTGAGAAGTGAGTTTTCTAGGCGAGGTGTTAAAATAAACGACAGATTCAGAAAGTTCCTATTCAAGCATACTCGCCTGAGACAGATAGAAGGGTTAGAAACTTATATAAATCACTTACGACAAAAGGCTAAATATGATTAAAAACCAGATAAAAACAGTAGTATTCCTCGGAGTATTGACAGCCTTGCTACTTTGGATTGGCAGCTTATTCGGAGGGGCAGGACTAACATTCGCCATAATATTCGTATTAGGAATGAACCTTGTAACATACTTTTATTCTGACAAAATAGTCCTAAAAATGTACAAAGCCCAGGAAGTCAAAGAAAAAGACCAGCCAAAACTCTATGCAATGGTTAAGAGATTATCCCAAGGGGCAAAACTACCAATGCCCAAACTGTACATCATACCAACTGAAACACCAAACGCATTCGCAGCAGGAAGAGACCCCAAACACGCAGCGGTGGCAGTGACACAAGGAATAATGAAAGTGCTAAATAAAGAAGAACTAGAAGGCGTACTAGCACACGAACTATCTCATGTGAAAAACAGAGACATATTAATTGCAACAATTGCGGCATCAATAGCAGGAATAATTGCGTACGTTGCGATGATTGCGAGATTCACAGCAATATTCGGAGGCATGGGCGGAGACAGAGACAACAACATTATTGAGCTGCTGCTTATGTCAATACTAATACCTATCATAGCAACAGTAGTGCAGCTAGCAATATCACGATCAAGAGAATACATAGCAGATGAATCAGGAGCAAGACTGATAAAAAACCCAAAGGCATTAGCAAGCGCACTGATAAAAATAGAACACGAAGTAAAAAAAACCCCACTGCGATTCGGAAACCAAGCAACAGCATCACTATTCATAACAAACCCATTCACAGTCAAAGGACTAATGACTCTGTTCTCAACACACCCATCAACAAAAGACAGGGTTAAGAAATTAGAGGCAATAAAGTGCTGAAAGAATTTTTCAAACCAAGCTGGATGAGAGTCATACTATTTCCAGTGCTGCTATTATTCTCTCCGGCAATATTTGAAGTCTGCATCGAGACTTGTGGGTTAAAACTTAAATGGTTAGCAGGAATAAAACTATTGGCAATGCAAGAGATGGGGGAACTAAGCTTTCCAGCAATGATACTCTGGTTCATGATTGCATACTTCTTAGCATGCCTGATAACTATTAACTACGAATATCTAATGGAATACTAAACGGAATCAAAATCATTCTGTACAGAACGATTGTTTTTCAATACCCAATTAATAACTCTCTCAAAGAAAGTGTGTTTGGTAATGTAATCTGACTTGTCTTTAACCATTGAAAGCAAGTCTGCCAGCTCCTCGTCCTGCTTTTTCTTAAGACCCCTGACTTTTTCTTTTAATTCTAGTTTATAATTTGTTTTTAGATGCTCAAAATATTTATCTTCGAGTGCCAAAGTTCTCTTTTCTAAACTATTTCGATATTTTCGTGAACTGACATTTAGGAAAAGAGGCAGTATGTATGGTATAAACATTAATTCAACAAATCTCAGAGGGTTTTTCCTAAAATAATTAATGTAACCCACTTCACTTCTTCGGTTTCTTTCACTAGCTATAAATTGTTTTCCAATTGTGAGCATGACTTGGTAGCTTTTTTGCATACTACCACTTTCTCCTTCCGGGTAAATCTTTCCTTCTCTAAAATGCTGTAAAAATTCCTCTTTATAATCTGCATCGGGAGCAACAGTGTAAGTTAAACCAGTGAATAAGCCGGCGTGATCATCAGACCCTCCGCTCATAGGTTTACCTTTTTGCTTGGCAACAATCTGAGCAAGCTCATTCTCTCTCATACCATCACCATTAATCCCTTCAATAACATCACATAAATCAGTCCAGTATTCAATCTCTTTAACAGTTAGCCTTGGCCCTTTTGGATTAACTGGGTATCCTGGGTGGGCTAATGCATGAGGTCTTTTTTCTTGCTTTACTAGACCGATAAAGTCCTTAATTCCATATTTTCTTACATGCATTAACTCTTCATGAAACTCTTCAGTCAGACCGAGAACAAGTATTTCGGGATCTTGGCCTCCCGGTTCCCCCTTAACTTCATACTCGCAACTCATAAAACAATCTTCAGGATGTAGTTCAACTAACTTTTTTGCTTCTGATATGCTGTTGTGGTCAGATAAGGTGACTAGCTCTCTTCCTCTGCTTTTTGTCAGCTGGTATTGGTGTTCGGCATTAACATAGGACTCTTGAATATTATACTTTTTTGTTGCGCTGTTTGCTGGGATTATTCTGTTAGATCCGGTACTATGCACATGAACATCACAAGTTATCATATATTTACTCTCTTTTAGTAGTGGTTTATAAGCTTTACGCAAACCTACACCCTAAAACCCCCCACAATACTCTCTCAAAATTACCAAAGAACCAAGACCAAATTTTTGTTCTACAAACATTGGCTTAATATAACCATAATAGTAACTAGTCTCAATAAGGCCACTTTTAACAATACCCGGAAACTCAATAGCATCGTCGTGCTTACCACCGTATCGTATAACCATATAATTAGAGACAGTTTTGTTATACTTCAGCATTATTAATTAGGAAGTTATAGGATTAATATAAGTTATGAAATAAGCCTCCGCCGAGATTATTCGTTTGAGTTCAAATCTACCTGTTCCTTGAACCGTAAGGATTAATAATAAAGTTTACTATTTATACCTTCTGGTGATAAAATGGTTAGACTGCAAGAATCCAAAGGCAAGTATTCCCTGATAGTCCCGCTAGACAAGATAAAGCGCAAAGGCTTCCAGAAAGGGCAGGAATTTGACGTGCAATGGAGTACAGAAGGAAATCTAGAGTTTGTACCAATGTGAAAGCCAACGATTTTCAATAGCTTCACCTAACAGCCCAATCTAATCAACCCAGCCAGTTCCCCAGCCGTATCCCCTACGGGGATACGGCTGACTGCAAAGCCAGAAGGCATAGACAGAACTTGTTAGGTGAAGCCCTTACAAGGGCTAAACCTATCCCCCCATATCCCCCTACCAATCCCCGTCCGTTCTATCCACAGACTGGTCTGGTCGAACCAGACCACACCAATCCTTACTCGCCCAGTTTACCAACTGGCGAGTACTAACCCCCCCTTAACAACCCCCCAGAACTCGAGAGGAAAATTTTAAAAATTATATCATATGAATTTTGCTTGAAGGTTATTTTAGAATCCGCCTTAGTGCTTCTGCTACTACTTCTGCTCTGCTCCTGTATCCTGATTTTGAGTTTTTGATGTACTGGTCTATTTGTTTGGCTAGGTCTTCGTGTATGCTGATATTTACGTATTTTGCACGTGCCATTTCATTTACACGTAAACGACAAATTTATATATACTCTTTCACTCACAGGTAAATGACAAGAATTAAGAACATATATACATATAATTAAAGAAAGAAACAAGATGGAACAAAAAATAAGATTCAGTAACCTGAGCACACCCCTTAAGACGGCGCTGATATTAGGAGGCATAGCGATAATATACCTGCTGTGGATGTTCTATGAGAATCGCATGATAATATCGGAACTCGTAGACCTTGCAGGGCGACACACAGACCTTCTGGAACAGATAGTAGGGGGAATGTGAAAATGGAAATCAAAGAAACAGCCAAGAACATAGGCGCGTGGATACTGTGGATACTGGTGGGAGCAGTAATATTCTCCATGCTGTTCGACACAGAAACGGAAGACAGAATGTATGAGATAGAAAACGACATAGATGAGATGAAAGACAAGATAAACGACATAGGAAACAAAATAGAGAGCATAGAAAGCAGTATGGAAGAAGCGCCAAACTATGAAAAGCTATACCGTGCTGCAGTAACCAGATACGAGACAGCAGAAAACTTCGGACTGGAATGCATGTCTGCCCGTGTGCCCAAAAAGGATTGTATAAATTATGCCTAACCTCAACTACGACCGTAACGTGGTATCTGAAGCGTTATTAGAACCTGCCTTAAGCAAAAATTCCTTAGCCTGAGCGAACTTTACACGCTTAAAATCCTTTTTAGGTAATTTACCCCGCCTAAAGGGATAGAGAGGACAAAAGGTCGCTGTACATAACCGTACTTCTTTCTTCTGATAACCACAACAATCTAAGCATTTCAAACGGATAGCCTTAAGCTGAGGCAGTGCTAATATCTTGGAAATTACAATATTTAAATAAACAGTATAGCAACTGGACTACTGTTACGATTATTAGAATTCCTTTAATTGCCATCCCTATTTCTTTTAATTTCATAATAGCAGGGGCAGATTTTATGCATATTTAATAACTATGCACAGAATCATACCTGTATACCAAAGAGTATTTCCTCAAACTCAGGCATAACCTCAACATAATTCATAGGGTTACCATAACCTCTGCCGTCTTCATTGTAGAAACCCTTTATCTTAACTAGCCCTAGAGTCTCAAAGAGATTCATTGTTCTTGTAGCTGTGGTGTTATGGCAGTTTAATTCTTTTTCAATCTGCTCGGTTGTCATCCTGCCTTTATACTTTATCAGCAGGTTAAGGAACTTCTGCCTGTCTAAAGGCATACTTGAAAAGCATACTGCTCTCACAAACTCAAGGTCTTCCTCTGTTAGATGTTCACGCCCATTAATCAAAGCATGTCCTCTAGCAAAGTTAAGGAAAGCATTGATTATTCTGGGAGGCTCTTCAACCAAAGGAATTCTAATTTCCCCTGATTGTTTTTCCTCATAAGGCACCATACTTGCTCTTAGTCTTGACAGGAGCTGAGAATACTTTATTATCTTCTTGAGGATTTCCCTATCTTTTGACTTGTTCCATCTCAAAGACCTAATCTGGTATTTCAGGAAGAAACTGTCCAAGAAGCTTTTGACAGCTCCACGACATTCCTTAACCTTTTCTTCATAGTCTTCTCCCTCAAACATTTTAATATAATCTTCTTCAACACGATTCTTTTCTTTGAGCTGTAAGAAGAACAGCCTGTTGCCCATATTCCCCATAGCGTCCCAAACAGAATTAGCCAAAGGAGTAGTTGCCC
>JAZDPJ010000032.1:0-34186 GCA_043797705.1 archaeon | reverse complement strand
GGGGTTGGGACAAAAATAATGTCTAGTCCTTTAGGACTATGACATATGCTCTTCTTCCGATGTATTTCTTTTGTGCGTCTAGTTTTGCTGAGTTCCCGAAAGGTGTTATTTTTCTTTCGTAGATTACTTCGACTTTGTCTTTGATTGTTAGATCCCCTTTTATGACTTGGACTGTTCTCATAGTGTAGGATATGGATAGATATCCTTAAATACTTTTCGGTCTTATAGATATGCATGAAAATCACAACAAAAGAGGTACGGGAAACAGTTAGTATGCTTGATGAGATTATTGAGGAGTATAAAGAAAAGACGCCCAGCAAGAAGAGAGATTGGAGAACTTATGAGCAGAAATTGGCTAGGAGAATTAAAGAAGCGATACGTGAATTGGAACCCTTGATTGATGAGGCAGTTTCATCAATCAAAATAGTGAATGGAGAAACAAGAGGAAGACCTTCTGAACTTACACTTAAGCAAAAAGTTATTTTAGTTTTGATCCATCGTCTAGTTGGCAAAAGTAACAGGGGTATGAGTTGTATGCTTGCAATTTTTTGTTTGCTATCAGATGTCGATGTCAGCTACAAAACTGTAGAACGTTTATACTCAGAAGATCTTGTGCTCATGGCATTACATAACCTGCATGTACTCATTTTACGTCGAAAGGACGTAAAAAACGTGAATGGCTCTGGTGACGGCACAGGATATTCTCTTACCATCAAAAAACATTACGCTACAGAAGCACAAAAACTAAAAGACAAACTGAAAAAAACTTCAAAAAAAGAACGCAAGAAAAAACAATTCGTATACTGTTTCAAATTAATTGACATAGACACCCACATGTACATAACATACGGGACAAGTTTCAAAAGTGAAAATGAAGCATACCAACAAGCATTAGACATGCTAAAAAAATTAGATTTAGATATCAGTTTAGACAGCATAAGACTTGACAGATATTACAGCAAACAACAATACGTAAAACAACTTGATGAAAACTTTGCCAATGTCAAAATATACTTAATACCAAAAAAGAACGCAACAATAAAAGGAACACTGAAATGGAAATGTATGCTCCATGAATTTGTAAACAAAATCCAAGATTACCTTAAAGAATACTTCCTAAGAAACCACTCAGAAGCAGGATTCTCAGAAGACAAACAAAGATTCGGATGGAAATTAAACCAAAAAAGAGAAGATAGAATAGACACTGCCATATTCTGCAACCTCATATGGCATAACCTCTTCTGGATGGCCGATGATTAATTTTGTCCCAACCCCATATGAACCCAAAGCTTTTTATACTTAATAGTAAAATCACCTCTATAAAATGGTAAATATGCTTACAAAGATGGGCGGTGAAGAGCTGATACGCAAAATACTATCCGGAGAAAAAGACTTCTCATTTGTAAAACTAAAAGACGGATTCAACCTAAACAGCCATAATCGCTATGGCGAACTGCAGACATACCTAAAAAGCCAAGACCTTGAAGAAAACCCGCTCATAATAAGCAACGCAGAAATGATATACCTGCAAGCAAATGGGATTTTCCTGCCATTCCTGATTGGAAAAAAAGCAAACCTAACAGGAGCGACACTCGGAAATGTAAGCCTGCTGGAAGCAAACCTCGCAGGAGCAAACCTTGAAGGAGCATACCTCGCAAAAGTAGACCTGGAAGATGCAAACCTCAGCGAAGCGAACCTATCAAGAGTAAACCTTTGGAAAACAAACCTTGCAGGATCAGACCTATCAAACTCAAAACTTCTAGAAGCAAAAATCCTAGGAACCAACCTAACTGAAGCAACCCTATACGGGGCAAACCTCACAAAAGCAACACTTGAAGGAGCGAATCTTGCAGGGGCGAACCTCATAAACGCTGTCTTTGAGGGAGCGAATCTTGCAGGCGCAAGAAATCTAGAGCAAGCAATAGACCTAAAAAAAGCAAGATTCAGCAACACAAAGATATCAGCTGGACAAGAAAAGATACTCTACTGCACATACAGAGACGAGAGATTTATCCTCCAAGAATGAGCTCTACAGCCGTTATAGCGTCATAATACTACAATTTACCATAAACTTTATAAATGATATGTAACTATGGCGTGATAACAAACTTAAATTGCAATTTAAGGGGGAAAAACAATGAAAAACAAACTATTAACAAGCATTTTGGCAATTATGTTGGTTCTAGTAACTGGCGTAAGTGCACTCGATGCTACTGTTAATCCAACAACAGTTAACATGGCAGAAAACACTCCTCTTGCAGATGCTGTAACCTTAACAGTTACACTTCTAGAAGGAGAAAACATAAGCTCAGTAAAATGCACAGGCGAATCAGGCGAATACCTGACGATAATCGCAGGCAATGGCGTGCCAGCAGAAACTGGAGTATTTGAATACAAACCAGACATTACACCTGACACAGGATTCTCTGGTGAAACATTTTTCACATGCACAGTGGATATAGGTACTGAACAGAAACCAACAGAGGCAGTATCTGTAAATGTTGCAGAAAAAGCTCCGACTATAGAAGCAATCGACAACAAAAAAGCAGTTGAAAATGAGGACTTTGAATACTTAGTCACTGCAACAGATGATGAAACAGGGGCATTAACATACTCTTTGACCTCAAAGCCTTCAGGTATGAATATAAATTCTGGAACAGGACTAATAACCTGGACACCAGACAACGACCAGCTAGGCGAAAGAACAGTTGTTGTTCAAGTAACTGATACAAAAGAAGCATCCGCAACACAAGAATTCACAATAGAAGTCAGACCAAAAAAAGTATGCAGATACGGAGAACTTGACGGCCTAGACATAACAGTCGACAACCCTGACAACGGAGACGATTTCAAAGCAGGCGATGATATTAACATTGAAATAAATGTCGAGAACACCGGGGATGACAACCTAGATGTCATCGTACGTGCAATGCTATATGACCTAAATGATGGAAAACAAATAAGCTCAGTTGAGTCTGATAGGACAAAGATAAAGGACGGAGACGATGAAAACTTCGACCTTACACTTGAAGTACCTACCTCTGACTGGGATGAAGGATCTGATTTCATGGTATACATAACAGCATATGAAGATGAAGATGAGCAATGCTCCTTTGAACAGATACCTGTCGAACTAACAAGAGAAAACGACGATGTAATAATATCAGAACTGACACTATTCCCTGAAACAGCAGCGCCAGGAGAACAAGTAACAGCAACGGTAACAGTGACAAACATAGGCGATGATGACCAGGACAACACCTACATAAAACTGAGAAACAGCTACCTGAACCTTATGCATGAAACAGAGAACTTCGACCTTGAAGACTATGCATCAGATGACAATGAGCTAACAAGAACAATAACCTTCAAGATACCTGAAGATGCAACTACAGGAGACTATTGGATAGACGCAGTAGTTTATTTCGACAGCGGAGACCAGACAGACTCACTTGTAGCAAAGCTAACAGTAACCGGCGGATCAGCAAACACAATCTCAACAGACTATGAACTGCCAGAACTGGAAATAGCTCAAGAAGGAATCGTCTCAGTAAAAGCAGGCAATACAGTTGCAGTACCTATTGTGATAGGAAACACTGGTGAAAATAAAGCAACCTTTACACTGCAAGTAAGCAATGTAGACGGATGGGCAAATGTAATGGCAATAGAACAGCCTGACACATTGAACGCAGGCGAAGAAGGACACGCATATGTATACCTAGAGGTAAGCGAAGATGCTGCAATAGGTGTGCACGAGTTCAGCTTGAATGCCAGAAATGACATCGGACTACTTGCAACAAAAAAGGTCAGCGTAACAGTCGAAGGATTGACAGCAGCAGACACACCAGCTGAAGGCACCAACCAAATAACAGGATGGACCACAGCAGGAAGCACAGCATCCAATGTCTTCTACGGTGCAGGAGCAGTAGTCCTAGCATTGATCGGGCTATTCTTCCTAAGAATGCTGTTCAAGAAATAAGGGCAAAAACCCTTTTTTTTCTTTATTTTTTTAATAATATTTATATATTTCTTGCATATCTCGAATAGAGAACCCATAATCCTCACGGAGGTCCATATTATGAAACGAAAAATAACTTCAGCACTGGCAGCATTGATGATAGGAACCAGCTCTTGTGCAACCAATGTACAAGAGATGTTCATGCAAACCAAAGCCCTTAGCAATTATGAGCAATGCATGGACGGGCAATACGACAACTCCAGCAGATGCCTAGAAGACAATCTTGGAGAAGCAATAGCCGGAGTATACTCTATGGGAACAATGGCCCTAGTGATAGACAAAAAAAATGATTCTCAATTAGCCATCAATGTAGGAACAGGAATACTATTTCAGGGAGGATACTTCCTCACAGCATACCATACAGTCAAAGAAAGCGAAACCCGTAAACCAATAAAGACCTTGATGGGAACAGAAGAATACACCATCCAATTGGATATGATTATCGCAGACAACGACCTAGACTTTGCGCTAATGAAAGTCGATGAAAAAATCTCATCAAAGCTAAAGAAATACAACTTAAGAATAGGGAAACCAAGCGACCTCAAAGTAGGAAACATAACCTATCTAATCGGAAATGCGCTGCGAGGAGGGATAAATACCCGAGAGGGCATAGTATCACAACTTAAATTCAGCAACCCCGCTCTTATGAGTGTATCAAATGGGGGAAATCAAGGAGACTCGGGTGGACCGGTAATAGCACTAAGAGACGGAAAAATAGAATTAATCGGAATGGTATCCTCAAAAGTGCAAGACTCAAGCAACCTTACATACGTAATAAGGATTGACAAGATACTCGACAAGATAAAGGAACTTACAGAAGGGCATTCTGAAAAGCAACACATATAAACCCCTGCCCCAAACCTGCTGTATATGGATGTAAAAGAAGCACTGCTAAAAGCTGTAGAAAAAAATGCGACTGAAAAAACAGGCATAGCCTTCTCTGGAGGAATAGACAGCACACTACTAGCGCTAACTTGTGAGAAACTAGGCAAAAAATTCACACTATACACTACCGGTTTGCAAGGATCCCAAGATATAGAATGGGCGACAAAAATAGCAATAGCAAAAGAATGGCCTCTCAAAATAAAAGTAATAACATCACAGGAAGCAGTAGAAATCATCTCTGAAGTTGTGAACATACTCAGAACAGACGACCCAGTTCAAGTCGGAGTCGGATGCCTAACATACTCTGTATTACATTTCGCAAAAGAAAATAAATCTAAAACCGTTTTCTCCGGACTAGGAGCAGACGAAACATTCGCAGGATATGACAGCCATCACAAAGCACTAGAAAAAAATAAGGTGCACGAAGAATGCGAACGAAGACTAAAAGGAATAAGCAAAGATGTGGAAAGAGATGAAAAAATAGCTGTAAGCATTGGCATTGAAATCAGAACCCCTTTCCTAGATGAAAAACTTGTTGAAGCAGCAATGAAAATAAAACCTGAAGAGAAAATCAATTCAGAACAGAAGAAGATTATATTACGAAAAATAGCAGTTGAACTAGGACTGTCAGAAGAATTAGCAGAAAGACCAAAAAAAGCAGCACAATACGGATCCGGATTCGACGCAGCTATGGAAAAGCTAGCAAAACAAAATGAATGTAAGACTAAAAAAGAATACCTAGCATCACTTCTCTCTGACGAACTCAAACCTTAGCTTCTTCTCTCCATCAACCTCTACAGATTCATTGAACATGACTAAAGGACGAACCCACAAAGAAAAATCATCATACAATTTGCGATAGACAACTAACCCTTCTAAAGTTTCACTGTGCTTAGCAACACCCAAAACCTCATACTCCTTACCCTTGTAATGCCTGTATACCCCTAATTTCATTTCCATCTTAAAAAAGCAGGCGCCAGGATTCGAACCTGGGAATAATCGGGTTGCAGCCGATTCCCTTAACCGCTGGGGCACGCCTGCGTACGGGCCTGGAGGGATTTGAACCCACGACTCTCAGCTTAGAAGGCTGATGCCCTATCCAGACTAGGCTACAGGCCCATATGCGTAAAAACATACTAAAATAACAGTATATAAATCTTTGGGAACACTTTGGCAATTGTGTTATCCCGAAACTGCTTCCGGACACGAAAAGCCTTGGGCAAGAACTTTCTAAGGACCTATGAAAAAGTATGCAAGTAATGAATCAGGAAGACTTATATAAAAATAAACCCTCTTAATCTTTTTATGATAGACCTACATACCCACATCCATACAGGTGATTATGAACTAAATAAACTCCTACCAAAACCCTACAGGGAAATTATTGATTCTAAACTTTACAAAACCCTAACAAAACCAGCAGGCCTAATACCGTTATCACTAGTACAAAGAGCATCCCTAATCGCAAGCATATACTTCCCAGAACAAAAACTATTCGGATTCTCAGAAACTGTACAAAACCTACTGCTAAAACAACTCCTTAACATCATAAACGCCAACCCCCTAGAAAAACTGATTGAAAGCATGGACGCCAACGGCATAGAAAAATCAGCAGTGCAAGTAGTGGAGCCATACATAAACACTTACGACGCCCTAGAACTGAAAAAGAAAAACAACAGGATATATGTGTTTGGCTCAGTAAAATTCTGCAGAGACGACTATGTAGAACAAGCAGAAGCAATCAGCAAAGAAAACATAGACGGCTTCAAAATACACCCCTCACTGCAATTCCTCTCAGCAGGAAGCCACAAGATGTTTGAAGTCATAGAAGTGCTGCCAAACTCATTACCCATACTAATAGACGCAGGGCCATTCCTAGGATTCAGAGTCGGAACAGACGTGTTTGAACTAAAACATTTATTGAAAGAGTTCAAAGACAAAAAATTCATACTAGCACATATGGGCAAAGGACACTACAAACAAACAATAGAAATATCCAAGAAATACGACAATGCCTACCTAGACACATCAATACAACCTGCAAGAGTGATAAAAAAAGCAATAAACGAAATAGGCGCAGAAAGACTGTTCCTAGGATCAGACTTCCCAATACTCGGACAGGGCATGGCAGTAAAACAATTAGAGAAAGCAGCAAAAGGAAGAGAATTTGAACTAATATCTGAACTTAATGCAAAAAGACTTCTAAGCAAGTAATTCCATACTCTCCGGAAACCTTGCGAAAAATCTTAGTCAAGACTTAAGAATTGCATACATTGTATTCTTCGCCACCATGAAAAACATAAAACTAATACCGACCCTGCTGATGGCAATACTCGTATTACCAATGGCACTAGCACAAGTCGCAATAACAGAAATAATGTACGCACCAAACCAAACAACATCTGAAACAGACACAGAATGGATTGAGCTGCACAATTCTGGAGAAAAAATAAACCTAACAGGATGGAAACTAAACGGAAACCCATTTGACCCGATAGTCCTAAACTCACAACAATATGTAGTGATCGCAAGAGAACTAATTGACACAGATGATGCAGACACAGACAGCTTCCAAAGCGTATGGGGCACTGATATTTTTGCAGTTGACGGAAGCTTCACGCTAAGCAACACAGGAGGAACCGTAGAACTAACCGATGAACTGGGAACTGTTATAGACTCTTTTACTTACACACCAGAAATAGGCGGAGCAAAGAACGGCAAAACAATAGAGAA
This sequence comes from archaeon, assembly GCA_043797705.1. GTDB lineage: Archaea > Nanobdellota > Nanobdellia > SCGC-AAA011-G17 > GW2011-AR17 > JAZDPJ01. The sequence continues at coordinate 26,550 of JAZDPJ010000032.1, read as the reverse complement.
GACAGATTCAGGATGGAATGAAAGCCTAATCTACGGCGGCACACCCGGAGAAGGGTTATTTATCGCCCCCATTATCGGAAGCATGGAAGATGAAGTAGCTATAACATTAGACTTAGAAAACAGCATTCCTGAAGTGCAAAGCGCAAGCTATGACGCCACAAAAATCTATGCAACAGTCTACGACGCAAACGGCCTTGATGATATCCTAGAAGTCTATGTCGAACTAGTTGACCAAGTGATAAACATGATACAAGAAGCAACAACCTACAAAGCTGATTTACCCGAATTACAACCCGGAGAATACGAAGCAACAGTCTACGCAAGAGACGCATTTTCAACAGGAAATAAAACAATAACAATAACCATAGAATCAATAGCATCAATGAACCTGATACAAGAAGCGTTATCCTTCACAGACATGAAAGCTGGGGAAGTGAAGAACAATACTCTTGAGATACAGAACAACGGCAATGTGGACCTGCAAATTGATTTCGCAGTAGTCGGCGACATAATACTCCAAGAAGGACTGGAATGCTATGACACAGACTGGAAAACATTAACACAATGCATAGTAACAGTGCTGTCAGGGGAAACACAAAGCCTGAATTTAAGATTATCAGTACCTGAAGGAACAAAAGCAGGACAATACACAGGCAAACTACAGACAACAGCAACAGTACAATGAAAAAAATAATTTTTTTTCTTTTATTTTTGATATGTTTAGATTTATCTAACGCGCTCATGGTAAGCCCGGCAAAAATCTCTGAAGAAACAGAAATTATTATCACAAACAATATCCCAGAAGAAGCGAGCTACACTGTTGAAAGCGAATGCGCAGAAATCTCCGAAACAATATTCAATTTGGGACCCACTGAAAAGAAAAAAATAATTGTGAAACCGAAATGTAAAGGGCACATAACAGTAAGTGAAGAAACTGAAACAGCAATAAACCGATTCAACCTACCTGTGCAATACAGGAATACAGTGATAAAAGAAAAATCCAGTTTACTAATCCCTTTGATAGTATTCATCATTGTTGCAGTGGTCTTGATAGTAATTGGGAGGAAGCTTATTAAAAGTAAGATTTAAATATAAATCTGTAGTTTAAACCATTAGCATGATAAATTTCAAGAAAATAGAACAAAAATGGCAGAAACGCTGGGAAAAAGACCAAATCTTCAAAACAAAAGAAACTACCAGCAAAAAAAAGTTCTACTGCCTAGAAATGTTCCCCTACCCCTCCGGAACAGGATTGCACATGGGACACGCATTCAACTACACAGTTGGAGACATATACTCAAGATTCAAAAGAATGAATGGATTCAATGTACTCTACCCCATGGGATACGACAGCTTCGGACTGCCAGCAGAAAATGCGGCGATAAAAGCAAAAATACATCCAAAAAAATTCACAGAAGCTGCGATAAAGAACTTCATCAGCCAGCAAAAATCACTAGGACTGAGCTACGACTGGTCAAGAATGGTAAAAAGCCACGACCCAGAATACTACAAATGGGGACAATGGATATTCCTAAAAATGCTAGAAAAAGGACTGGCATACAGAAAAAAAGCACCAGTAAACTTCTGCCCAAAATGCGACACCGTCCTAGCAAACGAACAAGTGCACAACGGAAAATGCTGGAGACACGAAGACACAAATGTAGAAATCAAAAATCTAGAACAATGGTTCCTAAAAACAACTGAATACGCAGAAGAACTATACGACAACATAGACAAACTAAACTGGCCTGAAAGAATAAAACTAATGCAAAGAAATTGGATAGGGAAATCCCACGGCACAGAAATACAATTTGAAATAAACAAAGAAAAATGGCCAATATTCACAACAAGACCAGACACAATCTGCGGAGTAACATTCATGGTAGTGTCAGCACAACACCCCAAGCTAAAAGAACTAGTCACAAAAAAACAAGAACAAGAAGTCCAAGAATTTCTAAAAAAAATAAGATCAACAAGCGAAAAAGACTTTGGGGCACTTGAAAAAGAAGGAGCATTCACAGGAAGCCACGCAATAAACCCCGTAACGGGATACAAAATCCCCATCTACACGGGAAACTTCGTAGTTGCAGACTATGCGTCAGGAATGGTAATGGCAGTACCGGCACACGACCAAAGAGACTTTGAATTCGCCAAAAAATACAACCTCCCAATAAAAGCAGTCATACAACCAGAAACAGACCTTGATACAAAAAACATGACCCAAGCATACATCGGGGAAGGAAAACTAATCAACTCAAAAGAATTTGACGGACTAAAAAACAAAGAAGCAATCAAACAAATAACAGAACACCTAGAACATAAAAAACTAGGGAAAAAAACACTACAATACAAACTAAGAGACTGGCTCATAAGCAGACAAAGATACTGGGGAACACCGATACCTGTAGTGTACTGCGACAAATGCGGAATAATCCCTGAAACAAAACTACCAGTCCTGCTACCTGAAAAAGTAACATTCGGAAAAGGAAACCCACTAAAAACAAATAAAGACTTCGTAAATGCAAAATGCCCAAAATGCAAAGGAAAAGCAAGAAGAGAAACAGACACAATGGACACATTCTTCGACTCATCATGGTACTACCTAAGATACTGCGACTCAACAAACAAAAAAGAACCATTTTCTAAGAAAAAAGTAAACTACTGGATGCCAGTAGATCAATATATCGGAGGAGCAGAACACGCATGCATGCACCTAATCTACGCAAGATTCTTCACAAAAGTACTGAGGGACATGAAACTAGTCAAAGCAGACGAACCATTTGCAAAACTATTCAACCAAGGAATGCTGCACGGAGCAGACGGGGAGAAAATGTCCAAATCAAAAGGCAATGCCCTATTACCAGAGACAGTCTCAGAAAAATACGGCATTGACACAGCAAGACTATTCCTAGTATCAATAGCCTCACCAGACAGAGACATACAATGGAGCGAAACAGGAATAGACGGAAGCCTAAGATTCATAAAAAGAGTCGTAGACCACAGCAAAACACTCAAACTAGGAAAATCAAGCAAAATAGTCGAAAGCAAAATCAACAAAACAATCAAAGAACTATCAGAAGACATAGAAAACTTCAGATACAACCTAGCCGTCATCAAACTGAGATCACTATTCGACAGCCTTGAAGAAGAGATCTCAAAAAAAGACTTTGAATCATTTGTAAAACTACTAAGCCTGTTCTGCCCACACTTAGCAGAGGAACTATGGGAAAAAATAGGTAACAAAAGCTTTGTCAGCTTACAAGCATGGCCAAAAGCTGATGAGAAAAAAATAGACAAAAAACTAGAAGAACAGGAAAAAGCAATAGATAAGCTAACAGAAGACATCAACCATGTCGTCAGGCTTGTAAAGGGAAAAAAAGAAAAAGTGTACATCTATGTACTGCCACAAGAAAAAAACCTTTATGAAGACAACTTAGAACTACTTGAAAAAAAGATTGAACTAAAAATAAAAGTATACGCAGTCAACGACAAAGACAAATACGACCCGGAAAACAAATCCAAAAAAACAAAACCGGGAAAACCAGCAATATACCTTGAATAAAACATAACTTTCTAAAAAAAACTTGTTTCGAAAGCTTTAAATAATTAATAATGCACATAAAAATCAACCAATATTAACTATAAAAAAGGAGGTTAAATAGATGGTAATGAATAAAAGAGGTATTTCTCCATTGATAGCGACAGTTCTAATTATCGGATTCACAGTTGCGCTAGCAGCAGTAATCATGGTGTGGGGACAAGGGTTTATCAAGGATATGCAGCAAAAGACAGAATCAGGAGCAGATGTACAATTGGTATGCGCACAAGATGTGGCAGTTGAACTATCAAACGCTTGCCTTGATATTGACGGTACAGTTAAAGTGACTGTCAAAAACGACGGAAGCAAAGACATAAAAACACTGACACTAAGAACTTATGTATCTGCAAGCGAAATAGGATCCGACATCCTTGCAAATGCAGAGCCAGCTGACCCAGTTATAACAGCATTCGGATTAGAGACAATAAACCAAGCACCAACATTACCAGCAGGTGTACTTGCTGCTGCTGTAGTACAAGTAGAAGTAATACCGGTTGTAGAGATTGAAGGCAAAGAAGTACCTTGCACACAATCTGGATCAAAGTTCCCAGTGGGACTAATGCCAGAAACACCATTACAAACTTGCTAAAAGCAATTTTTATTTTTTTATTTTATTTTTTTTAGGAGACTAAATGAAGAAAAAAGGCGATATTTGGATTTCTGCAGTTTTATATTTAGGACTGGGAGTACTAGCACTAACTCTCATACTCACAGCTGGAATGCCCTTAGTAAACAAACTGCAAGACAAAAACGTAATAGCACAAACAAAAACATTGATATTCACATTTGATGAAAATGTACGGGGAGTCACAAATGAAGGCCCCGGATCAAAAAGATTCCTAAGCCCATTCGAAGTAAGCAGAGGAGATTTCTATGTTGAAAACAATCGAGTGAGATGGACAATGAAAACACCTGTAAAACTCATGGAACAAGATATTACAATCCGAGAAGGCTCGTTGATACTCGCTGAAAATGAAACAATAATAGTTGATGAATACCTGATGAACATATACGCAGACTACGATAACATTGCAGTACTCAATCTAGTATCTGAGTATGATAACCCCTTTCAAGGAACTTTTAGTGTAGCAATCAAAAATACGGGAACATTTGATCCAGTAAGCGATTTACCCATTGTTGACATAGAAATCAAGTAAAAAACAAGCCGAAAGCTTTTTTAAGCTCTAAAACCCTTTCTTTTCAATATAACGAAGAGGTGTTACTTTGGAAATAAATCAGAAAGAAGCTCCTAATGAGCAGACTGTAAACCAAACAACTGGAGTGCCAACTCCGCCGACTCAACCGCAAGAACCTGCTCAAGCTCCCCAAGAACAACAAGCTCAAGCTCCACAAGAAACTTCTAAAAAAGAAGATAAGAAAAAAATAAAAAAAACAAAAGACGAAGAATTCAAACCAACATTCAAAATAGAATTCATCAAAGAAATTCAAGCACTGCCAGAATTAGACGACCCCAAAACAATAGATGTAAGATATCCTGTAATAGACCCTTATGTCTCAATACACATCTACTGGGATAAAAATAACAATGAGCTAGCATACGATGTAGAAGAACCTGAACTGACAGATGATGAAAAAAAGAAACTAGCAATACTACAAGAAGGACTAACAGAACTAATAAACTTCAGCTTCATCAACATAAAAGATGAAAAAATGGTGCTGGAGTTCGTTGAAAAAAATCTAAGAGTGCTAATAGACGAATTCTCACTAAAAATAACCGAAGAAACATTCCCCAAACTAATGTACTACATATACAGAGACTTCATAGGCATGAGCAAAATTGAGGGGCTAATGCGCGACTACTACATAGAAGATGTAGAATGCAACGGCTCGAAAACACCAATTTACATAGTACACAGAAAATACAGCAACCTACGAACAAACATCATCTTTCCAGACAACAAAGAATTATCTAGCTTTGTAGAAAAACTAGCGCAAAGATGTGGGCAGTATATCTCTTATGCTAACCCCCTACTTGATGGCGTTCTTCCCGATGGAAGTCGTGTTAATTCAACATATACTCAAGACATATCTGCACACGGACCAACTTTTACAATCAGAAAATTCACAACAGACCCTTGGACACCAATAAAACTAATGGACTTCAGAACAGTATCGCCAGAAATCCTAGCGTACTTATGGCTTGCAATAGAAAATAAAGCAAGTATAATGATAATCGGGGGGACAGGATCAGGAAAAACATCCTTCCTAAATGCGATAGCATTCTTCATACCCCCGTCAGCAAGAGTAGTATCAATAGAAGATACACAAGAACTAAACCTAAGACATGAAAACTGGCTGCCATCAGTAGCAAGAGCAGGAGTAGGACTTGCATCAATAACAGGAGAAAAACACGGAGAAGTGACACTGTTCGACCTACTAAAAGAAAGCCTAAGACAAAGACCCGACTACATCATAGTGGGAGAAGTAAGAGGAAAAGAGGCATTCGTACTATTCCAAGGAATGTCAACAGGACATCCCAGCTTTGGAACATTCCACGCAGAATCCGTAGAAACAATGATACAAAGACTTGAAACCCCGCCAATCAACCTATCACCATCGTTAGTAGAAGCACTGGACATCACATGCATGGTGTCACGAACAAAATACCAAGGAAAAGATGTAAGAAGGCTACTGCATGTAACTGAAGTAGTCCACATCGGAGAAGGACAAGACATGGAATTCAAAGTGCCATTCGTCAGAGATCCAGCAACAGACAAGTTCCTATTCAAAACAGACAGTAAAGTATTCCGAGATATAATGCAAAGATCGGGAATGGCATGGCCACAACTACTCAAAGAATTCCAAATAAGAACAAACCTGCTAATGGAAATGTACAGACGCAAAATCTTCGGATTCCAAGAAGTACAAGAAGTAATAACAAGATACTACAAAGTACCAAAAGAAGTACTAACCCAATTTGGACTAAGCTAAAAATGTCACTCGACGATATGCAACAGAAATCAAAAACAATAATAGAAGCAGCTTATAAGCTAAAAAGCCCTAAAGACAAAAAGGAACTTGAAAAAATAAAGCAATACATATTCAGTTTAACAACCTCAATCTCAAAAGATGTTGAAAAAGAAAAAGAACAAATCGAAAAATGAATCTAGATCAGTTGAAAAATGCGGCAAATAACATCAATAAGATAGCAGAGCAAATAAAAACCTACAAATCCTCAAAAAAAATATTCTTAGAAAAAATAAACCAATTAAACTCTGACTATTCTGACAAAAAAATCCCAAAAGAAAAATTTGACGAAGAAATAAAAAATCTGCTGAGGGGCAACACCAGACAAGAGGAACTTGAAATATATGACAAACATATCCTTTATTCACTGAATCAAATCTCAAAAGAAATTGAAACCTTAAAGATTGCCGTAGACTACAAACCAGAACCATCAATCCTAGACAAATTCCTATCCCCCGGTGAAAAATATGAACACATGGAAGCGAAATTAAAGAAAAAATACCTAAAAGAACTAAATGTTGAGCCCCAACTAGTCAAAAACTTCCTAAAACGGCAAAAAAGCGGACAATTAAAAGAGCTAGAAAAAGACTATGTTACATACGAACCAAATGAATACGGAAAAATCTCAAATGTATATGTTGGGAAAATAACAAACTACCTACTAAAAAACTACCCCTCCTATTTTGAAAAACTATTCCATGACCTAAAAGCATCAGGATTCAAAGTACTATCAAAAACATATGTAAGCATGCTCATATTCTCAACAATAATCTCAGCAATAATCATCGGACTGCTTGCATCGATATTCTTCTCACACCCGATAATCCCCCTCCAAATATTAAGAGGGCTACTAATCGGAATAGTAGCAGGAGCAGCAACAGGAGCATCAATCTACCTGTATCCCTCAAGTGTTGTAAGCTCGAAACAGAGCTCAATGAAAGCAGAACTGCCCTTCGTCCTCATACACATGTCAGCAGTAGCAGGATCAGGAGCAAAACCAATAGCAATATTCCAAACACTGCTCACATCAAAAGACTATCCCTCACTCGCAGGAGAAATAAAAAAAATAGTGAACTATGTCAATGTATTCGGGTACGACCTATCAACCTCACTAAGGCTCGTGGCCATGACAACCCCCTCACCTGAATTCAAAGACCTACTGAACGGAATGATGAACACAATATCAAGCGGAGGAGACCTGAAACAATTCCTAACCTCAATATCACAAGACTCCTTATCAACATACCAAATGGAAAGAAAGAAATCAGTAGAAGTCATCTCAACATATTCGGACATCTACACAGCAATACTTATAGCAGCACCTTTGCTGTTTTTTGTCACAATAGCGATAATACAAATGCTTGGAGGCAAAATAGGCGGACTGCCAGTAGAAGTAATAGCAACAATAGGAACCTACGGAGTAATACCCTTATTAAATATCGGATACTTAATATTCATAAGCGCGGTGCAACCAAAATGACATTTGAATTCAAGCCAAAATACCTCATAGGAATTGGAGTCGCGTTATTCTTCCTGATACTTGATTTTGTACTATTCTTTGACTTCACAATAATGAAACCCTCAGCAAGATGGTTCATACCAATGATAATTATCTCATTCACAATCTCAACAGTACAGTTCTGGATGGATTTCCTATCAGAAAGAACAAGGCAAAAAAAAGTAGAGCTCAAATTCCTAGACTTCGTGAGAAACCTCGAAAGCACAGTAAGATCCGGAGTGCCAATACCCCAAGCAATAATACAATCCTCACAAAAAGACTACTCAGAACTAAACCCCTACCTTAACAAACTAGCAAACCAAATACAGCTAGGGATACCGGTACACAAAGCACTAGACACATTCGCAATTGATACTGAAAACAAAGTCATAAAACGAGCAATAGCAATAGTAATAGAGGCAGAAGCAAGCGGAGGAGACATAGAATCAGTACTAGGATCAGTAACAGACTCAGTCCTATCAGTAAAAAAACTACAAGAAGAAAGAAAATCAGGAGCATACTCACAAATAGTCCAAGGATACATAATCTACTTTGTATTCATAGCAATCATGCTTATACTCCAACTCAAATTATTTCCAAAACTAACACAAATGGGAGCGTCCGGAGCAGGACAAACATTGAATGTTCTCGGTGCAGGTCTTGCATCCGGCGCATCCGAAACAAATTTAGACTTCCTATTCTTTGTATTAATCATGATACAAGGATTATTCGCAGGAATCATGATAGGAAAGTTCTCCGAAGGAACTATAAAGGACGGAATCATACATTCTGCCATACTAATGACAGTTGCAGCACTAATCATAACAACTGCAAAAGGAGGAATATGAACAAAAAAGGAGCAAACCACATTGACTGGGCAGTCAGCATGGGAATATTCCTAGTCTACATACTATCAATGTTCATACTCATACAACCAGGAATACAGCCCTTCTACAGCGAAGACAATCTATTCCAAGTAGTGGAAAGCCAACTGGATCTGGATTTAGATTATGAGATACTGAGGGCGCCGATATACCTTGATATAATTAGCGGTGCGTTCCCTGCGGCTAGCTCCGGCGTTTATATCCAGACAGAACTAACTGATTTTGGACTTAACCCGGACATGTCAGACCTCAGATTTGTTTATATAACTCCTGAAGGACAAGAAGTAGAAGCACCATTCCTAGTTAAAAATGGATTTATACTATTCAACTCCCCATATCCCCTTCAAAGTCAAAAAATAGAAGGCACCCATACATTTGTAATATACTACTCTAAAGACAAATTTAAACAAACCCTTGTCCCAACACTGAGCAAGCTCTTTGAAAAAAAGATAATCACGCCCGGAACAATTGAACACCTTAAGGGAATAAATGAGCGAGAATTAAAAGATTTTGCAACACTAAACTGCAGCGACCTAGAGAGCTATGAAGAACTCAAAGAAGCATGGAACTTCCCAATAGGAAAAGAATTTTCATTATATTACGTGACAACTGAAAAACTACCTTACGACATGAATAAGATAGTATACCTCTGTAATCAAGTGAGGCCATATGACCAAAGCGATGTTTTCGTAAAAGAATGGAGCGACTGGATACTAAACATAAACGGAACATTAGCACCAATAATATTCAACCTACAAGTATGGTAAACAAAAAAGGATATATCCGGACATTGGAAGCGGTGATAGCGATAGTCCTGTTATTGTTTGCCACATACGCTCTCACACCCAAACCCCTCTTGGATCCAAGAGAGACACCATATGTAATTGAATCAGCACAAGAATACATAGCCACAAAAGTTACTGAAGACAATACTATCAGGCAAAACATAATCAACTACGGTGAAACACCAGAATCAATAAACCTAGCAAATGAAACACTAACAGCCGTAGTCCAAAACAGGCTGCCTGCAGGATACGATTTCAGCTTAGCAATATGCGACAATCCCTCCTGCATAACACTGCCAGAATTGCAAACTTCTGTATACATGAGCGATGTGATAGTAGCCGGACAAACCTCTCTTCCAGAAGTAGATACAAGAACAGTCATCAGACTAGTACGTGTTTGGTTCTGGAGACTCTGAAAAAAACGAAAGCTTAGTCTGATTCTTCATACCCTTTAACAATACACTTTGTCCTAAAACGCTATCAATATCATAGTTGAAAAGACTCTTGACAAGCTTCTTAGCATGATTCAAAAGTTCCATCTTTGAACTAAAATTAGTTGGTCTAGAACTTAATGCTCTCCTCACAGCCTCCCTGCAAACAAAAACTCCTAACGGACAAGAATACTCATCAGTTATGAAACGAAGAACAAGAACAGACGCCTGCCTCCTCAAGCTATCCAGCTTCTCAACAATAGGCAACCGCGCAGCATAATAACCTCCAGCAGTACTCTCTGCGTAACCCTTCCTCCCGGTGTACAATTCATAATCCGCCACAAAACCAATCTCATTTGACTTATTCCACAAAGACATGGGAAGATATCCCTCAAACAATTCATAACCCCACACCTCTGGAAAAAACATCACAAAATAATAATTACCATAAAGGCTCCCATGATACAGTTGGTAATCGGCAGTGCTATAAGACTTAATTCTTTTAATTAACAATTTTGCAAGAGTATCATCAGTAGCAGTAATACTCCACCTTGTCGGAACCAACCTTCTTGAACGCTTTACACCAAGAACACCAACCGAAAGTATCTTTGAAATGTCATTCTCATTGAATCCCGCACTGTGAAGACTACTCATAGCCTGGACAGACTTCAAATCAGTATCAGAAACAACTTTTTCTACTTTATTAGGAGCCTTAGGATTGCTTGCAAGATTAACACCCTTCAAAAAAGCAGAAGGGCCCATCGGCAAAGTAATATTTGAAAAACTAATTTTAAGCTTAGGCTTCTCGAACAACTTAATATCCACATCTACTGGCTTGGAAGACATTGCAATATCCTGAGCATACCCCAAATTCTTAGAAGAAGAACCTACATCTGACTTAAATCTAGAATTAATAAGACTGCTGCGAAGCTCGACAACCTTCTTTATCGTAAAAGAATTAATAGCCCAATAATGCGGAGCATCAAATAAGCTAGCATCAGAATTTTGTTCAGAAGACGAAATAATACCCACATTAACCTTCGGGTAACCGTACTGCCCAACAAAAACCGTTGGAGAAGTCCCCTGAAATTCCTCCTTCCTAATCATATCCACACTCTTAAACATAGCCTCACTGCGAGTATAAACAGGACAGAACTCCCTACCACACGAAAAAGGGCTATTTACACGACCGCGACACTTAACACAATCCATAAACCCCTATGTAAACGCCTGACTTAAAAGTTTTTTCACAAATAACCTTCCGATAATGTTAAATATGAAAAAACTAGTCTAATTTGTATGCATACATCACATCATAGGCACATATACCACCTTTTAATCACTCCAAAGTTTAAGGAATTGATTGAGATGTATATTTGTATGGGCCTTAGAACACTAGCAATATCCTTAGTCGCAATCTTTGTCCCAATATATTTCCTCTCCGAATTGGGATTTACACTAACAGAAGTATTTACCTATTTGCTTATCTGGACCTTGCTAGTAATTGTTAGCTCCCCAATTGTCGCAAAAATCACAGCAAAAATAGGATTCAAAAGAACAATGTTCCTAAGTGTTCCATTAACTGTTGTGTATATGATTTTGCTTTATATGATGAAAGGATATAACATACACTATTTTTGGATTGCCTTACTAGGCGCAGTTTCAATGGAACTTTTTTGGATGGGATTCCACATAGACTTTGCGCAAAACAGTCACAAGAAAAAAAGAGCAGAAGAAGTAAGCACCTGGTTTAGCATACTATTAGCAGTAGGAGTAATAGGTCCGCTTCTAGGAAGTGTGATTATCAAGTTTATCGGATTCAAAACACTATTTGTGATTGCATCTATACTAATGGTTCTTGCAGTAATACCCTTAATGTTTACCGATACAAAAAAAGCCCCAAAAGATTTCAAACTCAAAAAAGCAATATTCAATAAAAAATACAAAAAAGAAGCACTCTTATATGCTGCATATGGGATTAAAGAAATGGCAGATTCTGTCTTCTGGCCACTTTTCATTTTCCTAACCATTAAAGATGTTGTATCTGTCGGTATGATCATATCAGTAGTAGCACTTATTTCTGCAATATACTTTCCAATTATAGGAAAAATGATAGACCTCACAAATGATAAAAAATCAAGAACTTTTGTAAGACTAGAATCTTTAATTAGCGGGGTCTCTTGGCCGTTTAGATATGTGCTAAACATTTTTATTCCAATACTACCAATAACAATAGTATCTTTTATAGGAAGAGTGAAGGACAACAAGAAACCTAATAGAATAAGGGGATTTGTAAGGTTAGGGGCTTTAATTGATGGGGTCTCTTGGCCGTTTAGGTACGTACTGACAACATTCTTTCCAATGCTATCAATAACAATAATTTCTTTTTTGGCATTCGCATTGGTTGATATTCCTCTCTATAAGAAATTCTACGATGAAATGCACGACACAACAGAATACGTTGTAATGCGAGAAGTATCCATGTATGCAGGTAAAGCAATACTAGTGTTGGTGGTAATGGCCCTAGGATTCAAAGGAGGATTCTGGCTAATGGGGCTGAGCAACCTAGCCTATCTATTGATGTAATCCGAAACTTTTAAAAACAAAACCTGTTTTTAAAGCATTAAATCCAAGAAATGTGGGACAAGTACCTATACGGGCTGCCTGAATCTTGACGAGGAAAAAACAATGGGAATGTACAAATATCTGGCTAAACTCTGGAAACAGCCAAAAAAAGAACTCGGTGGACTCTGGAAAGAGCACCTAATCCAATGGAGACGAGAAGGAACAGTCATAAGGATTGAAAAACCAACAAGACTTGACAGAGCAAGATCCATAGGATACAAAGCAAAAAAAGGATTTGTGGTAGCACGAGTCAAATTACTCCGCGGAGGAAGAAAAAGAACACAAATCAAAAAAGGAAGAAGAACAAAAACCCAAAGAAGAAGAAAAATAGTTGGGAAAAACTACCAATGGGTTGCTGAAGAAAAAGCACAAAGAACCTTCAAAAACCTAGAAGTACTAAACTCATACCCCCTAGCCAAAGACGGAATCTTCTACTGGTTTGAAGTAATACTCATTGACCCCTGCGCACCAGAAATAAAATCTGACAAAAACATGAAATGGGTCACACAACCGCAACACAAAAACAGAGTCCTAAGAGGAAAAACATCAGCAGGAAGAAAATCAAGAGGACTAAGAGGCAAAGGAAAAGGTCACGAAAAAAACAGACCAAGCCTAAACGCGCACAGTGGACGCGGCAAGTGTTAATGAAATACAAATTTGTCGATAAGATAACTTCAGATGTAATGTTTGAAGCCTATGGGAAAACCTTTGAAGAGCTACTGTTAAATTCTGCAGAAGCACTATCTTCGATAATCTGTAAGATAGACAAAGTTAGTGCGGACAAGAAAATAACAGTAGCATTAGAAGGAAAAGATGAAAAAGACTTGCTGTTCAATTGGCTACAGGAAATAATCGCGGCAGTAGACATCAAGGAGATGTTCTTTTCAAAGTTTAAAATTACCTCTTTGAAAGGAAACAAGCTTACAGCAGAACTATACGGTGAAGAGATAACCCCTGAGAAAGGAGAAACTGTTGTTAAAGCAGTCACATACCATAAGTTTGAACTTGAAAAAAAAGACGAATCCTACAAAGCAGTTGTGAGTGTGGATATATGAAAGAAAAAATCAAAAAAATAAATGAAACAGAATGGTTGTTACCAAAAGAATCAAGGGAAGGAATGCTAGTAGACGCAAAAATAATTGCAAACAAAACAATCCTTGATGAAATGGAGGATAGCATGATAGAACAACTGACAAATGTGACAATGCTTCCTGGGATTATAGAGCCAGCGCTAGCCATGCCAGATGCACACTTCGGCTACGGTTTACCAATGGGTGCAGTAGTAGCATTTGATTTAGAATCAGGAGTAATCTCGGCAGGACTATGCGGATTCGACATAAATTGCGGGATCAACATGATAAAAACAAACCTCCAAGCAGAAGAAGTAAAACCCAAACTGAAAGAACTAATCCCAGCACTATTCAATGCAGTACCTTGCGGGGTCGGGTCAAAAGGAAAACTAAGACTCACAAAAGAAGAACTAAAAGAAGTAATGATCAACGGAGCAAAATGGGCTGTAGAAAAAGGATACGGCACACAAAAAGACCTGGAGCACACAGAAGAACACGGAAGAATGAGCGGAGCAGACCCAAACAAAGTATCAGATATGGCCAGCAAAAGAGGACTAGCACAACTAGGAACACTAGGCGCAGGAAACCACTTTCTAGAAATACAAGAAATAACAGAAATATTCGACAAAGCAATCGCAAAATTATGGGGCCTAAAAGAAGGGCAAGTAGTAATCATGCTGCACTGCGGATCGAGAGGGCTGGGACACCAAATCGCAACAGACTACCTAAAGATACATGGAGATGCAGCAAAGAAATACAGCATCAAACTACCAGACCAACAACTAGTATGCGCGCCGTTCAACTCAAAAGAAGGACAAGACTACTACAAAGCAATGCAATGCGCAGTCAACTACTCATTTGCAAACAGACAGGTAATGACAAAATGGATAAGAGAAACATTTGAAAAAATATTCGGGAAAACATGGGAAGCACTAGGCATGGAAACAATCTACGCACTTGCACACAACATAGCCAAAGTAGAAGAACACACTGTAAACGGAAAGAAAAAAGAAATACTAGTCCATAGAAAAGGAGCGACAAGAAGCTTCCCAGACATTCCCGTACTGATTGCAGGAAGCATGGGTACAGCATCATACATACTCAAAGGAACAGACAAAGCAATGGAACTCACATTCGGATCAACATGCCACGGAGCAGGAAGAGCAATGTCAAGACACGCAGCAATAGAAAAATTCAGGGGCAATGAAATACAAAAAGAACTAGAAGCAAAAGGAGAAGTGATAAAAGCAACAAGCCCAAAAGTCCTAGCCGAAGAAGCACCAGGGGCATACAAAGATGTGGATGAAGTAATCGCCTCAGTGCATGATGCAGGGATATCACTGAAAGTAGCAAAAATGAGGCCCCTTGGAGTGGTAAAGGGCTGAAAAAAAGCGAAATAAATTTAAAGACCTGCTTGCTAATTAATGTTGTAAAAAGGAGGGTGATGAATGCTTAACATACTCAAACAAGTTCTGGAAGGTATAGCTTCTATATTCAATAAAAA
The DNA here is from genome assembly GCA_043797705.1 of archaeon. Taxonomy (GTDB): domain Archaea; phylum Nanobdellota; class Nanobdellia; order SCGC-AAA011-G17; family GW2011-AR17; genus JAZDPJ01. Next base: position 11,167 of record JAZDPJ010000032.1, on the reverse strand, counting down.
GAAAAATATAAAATTGGGACTCTACGGTCCCCCTAATGCGGGAAAAACAACACTTGCAAACAGAATCTGCCAAGACTGGCTAGGTGAAGAAATGGGCATTGCCTCTGCAGTCCCACACGAAACCAGGGAAATACAAGTTAAAGAACAGATTAAAATAAAATCCAAAGGCAAAACCCTGAGTTTCAATCTTGTGGACACTCCTGGAATCGCAACAAAAATAGACTATGAAGACTTCTTGAAACACAAAATGAGCAAAAAAAATGCAAAAGATAGAGCAAGAGAAGCAACTAAAGGAGTAATAGAATCAATCAAGTGGCTGGACAAAATGGACTGCGTAGTCGTGGTATTAGATTCAACAATAAACCCTTACTCCCAAGTCAACATAACAATCATCGGAAACTTAGCAGCAAGAGACATACCAGTACTGATAGTGGCAAACAAAAACGACCTAAAGAAAGCGGATGTCAAAAAAATAGAATCAGCATTCCCACAATACCCGGTAGTGCCAATCTCAGCAGAAAAAGGAAACAATATTGAAGAGTTCTACAAAGCAATTTTCAAGGTGGTAAAATAAGATGCTGACCCTGCAATTCGTACCCTACCATGAAATAAGCTCCTTGACAACAGAAGAAAGACTAGACAAACTCATAAACATAGCCAAAAAAAACAAGATAATCGTGATGCAAGGACGACTCAAGCCAACAGAAGAAGCGGGACTAATACAAAAAACCATGGAAAATGTCGGCAGAGACTTTAGGGGGATAGAACTATGCACTGTCTACCCAGAAGGAAGGGACCAGAAATTTTTCGGCCAAATAAAAGGAGTACTGCTAAAGTTCCTAATGGGAACAAGGGATGGAATAACAATAATAGGCCCGGCCACAATTGTCAAACAAATAAAACGGAACCCAGACAAAATAGAACTCCTAATGCATAATGCTGGAAGGAAAAGATAATGCCCCACCAATGCGTGAAATGCGGAACAATATTCAAAGACGGTTCCAATGACTTGCTGAAAGGATGCGAAAACTGCGGATCTAAATTCTTCTTCTATGTGAAAAAAGAATCACTTCAAAAAGCAAAAGAGATAACCTCAAAATTAACAATTGAAGACAAGAAACAAATAGAAAGCGATGTCCTGGAAATAATGGGGGACAAATATGAAGATGACCAGCCGGTAGTTCTGGACTTAGAGTCAATAAGGATACTTGGGCCGGGAAAATATGAACTTGACTTAGTCGACCTGTTCAAAGGAAAACCATTGGTCTACAAACTGGATGAAGGAAAATACCTAATCGACATCGCCAGCACTTTCAGCTCTGAGGAGCTTGATGAGAAAGACCTTGAACCAAAATAGCGCCACTTGACAAATGCACGCAATAGATTTATAAAGCAAGATAATTGAACAAACCTGATGGAAGAATTCTTATTCCCGCATAAAGAAATACGAAAAGTACAGAAAGCATTCATGATGCAAGTAAATGAAGCGCTAAAAACCAAAAACAACCTACTCGTGCACGCACCAACAGGCATAGGAAAAACAGCAGCATCTCTACCAGCAGCACTCGCCTACGCACTAAAAGAGAAAAAAACAGTCTTCTTCCTAACATCAAGGCACACACAACACAAAATCGCAATAGACACACTACTGAAAGTAAAAGAGGAATATGGAACAAAATTCATCGCCCTAGATCTAATGGGCAAGAAACACATGTGCAACATCTCAGGAGTTGACTCACTAACCAGCTCAGAGTTCAGCCTCTACTGCAAAGACATGAGAGAAAAAGGAAGCTGCGAACACTACTCTAATTTACGAGAAAAAGGACAGCACTCATTCGAAACAAAAGTCGCATTAAAAGAACTAAAAGAACAGAGCATAGTGCCCATAGAATACCTATCAGAAAAATGCAGAACAAGCAGCCTATGCCCCTATGAAATATCCTGCCTCCTAGCCAAAGAAGCATCAGTCATAATCGCAGACTACAACCACATCATCAACCCAGGAATCAGAGACAACCTATTCAAAAAAACAGGCAAAGAACTGCAAGACTCAATAATAATACTCGACGAAGCACACAACCTGCCCAGCAGATGCAGAGAGCTACTAACAAAAACCCTCTCCACATACACACTAGACTCAGCGATAAAAGAAACACGAACAATGGGATACAATGAAATGGCCAACGACCTAATAGCGATAAGAGACACACTCTCAGAACTATCCGCAGAAAAAATAACCATAGAAAAAACAGAAGCCAAAATAACAAAAGAAGACTTCTACACAAAAGTAAACGCAACAACCGGCTACGAAGAGATGACAGGAAACTTCAAATTCGTAGCTGAACAAGTACTAGAAACAAAGAAAAAAAGCTTCGCAGGAATAGTGGCAGAATTCCTAGACTCCTGGACCGGAACAGACGAAGCATTCGCAAGAATAATCACAAGGGGATTCAACAGAGCAGGAAAAACATATGTCGAGATGGCCTACAAATGCCTAGACCCATCAATAGTCATAAAATCAGTAGCTGAACAATGCCACTCAATCATCGCAATGTCAGGAACATTAACTCCTGTAGACATGTACAGAGACCTATTCGGATTGGATGCAAAAAAAACACTAATGGCAGAATACACAGACCCATTCCCATCAGAAAACAGAAAGAATTTGATTATTCCTGGGAGCACAACAAAATTTGCAGTACGAAGCGAAAAAATGTACGAAAAAATAGCTGAACAATGCGCAGAAGTATGCAACAATGTACCCGGGAACACTGCTGTGTTTTTCCCCAGCTACCAACTACTAGAAAGCGTATATAAGTTTTTCAGCCCAATATGCAACAAGACAATGCTATCAGAGCAAAGCGGACTAACCAAAGAAGAAAAAGAAGAAATACTCGACAAATTCAAAAAATACAAAGACACAGGAGCAGTACTACTCGGAACATCAGCAGGAAGCTTCGGAGAAGGAATAGACCTAATGGGAGACTACCTCAAATCAGTAGTAGTGGTCGGACTGCCCCTCGCAAAACCAGACATAGAAACACAGGAGTTGATTAATTATTACGATAAAAAATACCAACGGGGATGGGACTACGGATACACATTCCCAGCACTAATCAAAGTAATGCAAAACGCAGGCAGATGCATCAGAAGCGAAACAGACAAAGGAGTCATAGCATTCATAGACGAAAGATACAAGTGGAAAACCTACAGAGACTGCTTCCCAAAAAGCTGGAACATAGAAACTGTTGAAAAACCAGGGGAAAAAATCAAACAATTCTTTGAAAAGGAAAGCACAGGGCAAGATAACATCAAATAGTGCAAGTTTCTAATTACGCCAAAGAAAAAAAGCTACATACGTGGTGGAGGTCCTTAGAAATAGGGAAAAGGCTTGAACTTACTATACTTGAGTAGTAACAAAATAGAAAGCTTTATATATAAGTAACATCGGTTAATTATTGGAGAGAAACCTTAAGGAGGGTTTAAAATGACAAAATTAAAAATTAATCAAAACAATTTGAAAAAACTTATTGAAAGAGATACTGGCTTAGTCGTTGAAAAACAACCAAAAAAGCTATTGTATAAAGGTGTAACAGAAACCAAACTCGGAGACTACCTAGACAGTGACTCAACATATCACAACTGGAGCAGAAGTTGTGATGTAGGCCATTAAAATTGTGGCCTTTTTTTATTTTTAAAAATGAAGAATAATAAATTTCGACACATAATAATTAACAGATACTCAGATAAAGAGTTCTCTAAAAACTATTACAATAACTCTAAATCTGGGCTCAAAGACTATGAAAAAATATTAGTAAATAAATTCCTAAAAAAAGCCAAAAACATTCTAGTTGTCGGGTGTGGTTGCGGAAGAGAAGTCATTCCACTCGCAAAAGAAAATTTTAATGTCACAGCTATCGATATCTCTGAAGAGATGGTGAAGCAAACTAAACGCCTATGCAAAGAATTTAATGTAAAAGCCAAAGTATTCCAAATGGACGCTACAGACTTAAACTTCAAACCAGAATCCTTTGATGCAGTATTGTTACTTAACTCTATAATAGATCAAATTCCAACACACGCTAACCGAAAAAGATTATCTAAAGGGGTCTATACTGTAATAAAACATGGGGGGATTTGTATTGTTGTTTCAAATAATGCATTATACCCTGGAGAAAAGTTTTGCTACTGGGTAGAACATATCAAAGAAATTCTTCCATACTTAGCAAACAGAAGACAAAGAGAGTTTTTTGACAGGATTTACAACGATAAAAATCAACAAGTCTATGTACATCTATCAACACCAAATTACCTCAAACATTTATTTAGACATTTTAAAATTGTATTGTTTAGTTCTACGGACCGTTTACAAGGCGGAGATATGGATTTGGTTACAAACTACTTTGCGCCAAATCTTGTAATGGTCGCAGTTAAAGAGATCTAAAATGTATTTCTATGCTCCCCCATTTATAATAGTTAAAGAAACTGGTTGCTACAGTATTCTTGACCAATTAGGCGGTAAATATCGTTTAGATAAAGAAACCTTGATTGTAGCATTACATGTACTTGGTAAAAAAACAACCACTGCTCTACTAGATCCTTTGACAGCTGAATATCCTATAAAAGATTCAAATGGCAGATTAAGAACACTCGTAGATAAGGGGGTTATAACACTCGTACGATACAAAAGAAAAGACTCATTTAATCATAGGAAGGTTCTTGAGAGAATAATATCTGACAGCGGAAAAGAAGGAGATATTCTGAATCTTGGAAATTTAACATTAGCAAGCATAAAGAATTGCCCTTATAAATGTGAAGGATGTTATGCCGACTATACGCCGCAAAATTATACAGAAATTGGGTTACACAGACTAAAAGAATCCATCGAAGATGCGGCAACTATGGGGGTTAATCAGCTCACACTCAGTGGGGGAGAAGTGACAGCATCAGAAAAGAGTGCAAAAAAAACTGCAGAATTATCAAAGTTTGCAATTTCAAGAGGAATAGGATCAATAACAATCGTTACAACAGGTTACAAACTAGACAGGTTCATTGATTTGTTCTTAGATTCAGGTGTTAACCATTTCCAGATATCTCTAGATGGTCCTAAGGAATACAATGATTCCTATAAAATGTGTGCCGGTGCAACTGAGCTTTCATTCAAAGCAATAAAAACCTGTCAGAATAAAAATGTAGACTATACAACTAATACTGTAGTTACTAAAAAGAACTTTGATATGATACCTGCTTTTGTTAAAGAACTAGCCAGTAAAGATGTGAATAACCTTAGATTGTCCAAAGTACTTTCAGCTAAAAATAACTTGGAAATAGATGCTAGCAAAGGGGAACTATTAGAAGGATTAATTAATAACCTAAAAAGAGAACATCCTTCAATCACTATAAACTCGCCTTTTGGAAATCCGTATATCCTTGAGGATTGTGTTAATTGCGTTGCTGGAAAATTATATGCTCACATAGACTCTGTTGGTTCGGTTTTACCCTGCGCATTTATGAATGGCAGAGTTGTTGGCAATATCAATAATCAGCGACTAATAGATCTATGGAGTATTAAAAACCCCGTATTAAAAACTCTTTCAGAAGGAGTAAAACTCGACACAAAGTGCAGCTCTTGCAAAGAAAGATACCACTGCTTTGGAAATTGCATTGTAGATTATGAATTCAAAAGGAGTAACTGTAAAAATGGGCAACCTATTAGAAAGTTTACTAAGAATTGAAAACGAAACATTAAATGCGTGTAAGACTATGGATCAAATAGCAAAAAGTATATCACTCTTTGATGGCACTAAATTAAATAACAAACTTAAAGATGCAATATTTGAAAAGAACGGTTTTAACTATTCAAAGTCTTATTCAAGTTTTTTTGATTTTTTGAAATTTAAACAAGGAGACTGTGTTAACTTTTCATTGTTATACCATTTCTTACTTGAAACTTTAGGTGTTAAGTCCGATATCATAGCAGTACCATCACACACGATAGTTAAAATTAAAGAAAAAAGAAGAGAATACCTAGTTGAAACTACTGATGGGTCTATAGAAAAATCAGAATTTTATATAACAGATAGAAGAATCCATCCTGTTTCTGTTAATAACGGGGTATACTTGTCTGCTCTAAATGAAAACCAGGTACTAGCGATATACCTAAATAGAAAAGTTCGTGGGTTTACAAACAATAAAGAAGATTACTTAATACTTAAGGGGGCATATAACTATTCTGAAGACATCCCAGAAGTATGTTACAACTTGGGGCGCATGTACAATAAAATAGGGAACTTTAAGGAAGCAAAGAAACTATTTGAGAGAGCAATTGGATTACATCCTAATTTCGTTCAGGCTTATAATGGTCTTGGAATTTGTTGTATTAGAGAAGGAAGTTTCGAAATAGCTAAAGCTCATTTTAAGAAATCACTTTCTTTAGGGCATTCTAAACCTGCAAAGCTAAACTTAGACAAACTATTGAAAGAGCAATATCTTACTTAATGTCTCTCTCTCTCTCTCTCTCTCTCTCTGACTGAGCTCTGTCCTAAGTCTTCTTTAAATTAAAATAATTAGCCAGAAATTCCTGTCCGCTTTGACAGACTATGGCCTTTAGGCCGTTAAGGAAGTTAACTTTTACAAAAATTCTAACGATATCTATTTTAAGGATAATTTCTATTGTGAATATGCAAAATGTGTTATAAGATGGATGTTGAACGATTTGTATAAAATAACTAGGAGAAAAAAATGCGTAAATTATACCAAGACCTAAAATACTACGAACTTGTTTTTGGAAAACGAAATTTTTACAAAAATAGGATCGAAGCCTATACTGAAAACTCTATGTTATTGTTTAAGAAAATAGATAAGCAAGACTATCCTCAGGTCTTGTTAAGGTCATGAAAATGGAATATGGGTATGTTATGGTGGGACTGCAAGAGAAAGACATTTTAACTTTTATGAGCCTAGTTAGAAACATTTGCGACCAAACAGATTTTTACTATTCTGAAGTTATTGATTACATAAAAGGGGATGTTTCGGCTCGAATGCATTTAACCCTTTTCTATGGTTTTATTGATGAAAAAATCGATAAGAAAAAATTAAAAGAACATATCAAAAAAATCAATTTGAAAAATCTGAAACTTGGAAAACTTTTTCTTACGCAAGGTTATCAAAATCAATACAAAGTATTGTGCTTGGAAGTTTTAGACGAGAACAATAACCTTAAAAAAATACATGACAGTTTCAAAGCTTTTCCTTATGAAAGTACTGTTCAACATGGCACTTTTAAACCGCATCTTACTTTAGCTTATTTAAGACCCAACTTTACTCTTAACCAATACCCTTCTTTTCCTACAAAGATAAAAGTTAAAAAAATTACTTATAATACTTGAGCAGTAAAGGAGTCATAGCATTCATAGACGAAAGATACAAGTGGAAAACCTACAGAGACTGCTTCCCAAAAAGCTGGAACATAGAAACTGTTGAAAAACAAGGGGAAAAAATCAAACAATTCTTTGACAGAAACACTTATTAATTTACAAATTAATATATAAACCATGCAGCAGACAGTAAAAAAAGATATTCTTAGTGCATTAGGAGAAGCATACCTTGCATTTGCAAAATTTGACCTAGCAAAACTAAAACGAATAAGCAACTTCACAATACACAACGCTGGAATATTCCAGGATGCAGAATCGATAAAATTTGCACTTCTAATCTACTCATTAGCAAAAGTATCCGCGAAAGAAAGGGAAATGGACTACCCCAAATGGAAACAATTCACTGCCGATATGCTGAGACTATTAAAAGAAGCAAGAAGACAACTCGGCAAAGGCGATGAAAAAACATACACACTCACCCTCAAAAAAATGTTCCAGATAATCGGAAAACTAGACAAAAAACTGACAACCTACGCAACAGAAGTGATAGAACAAGCAAAAATCAAGAAAGGAAGCAAGGTATACGAGCACGGAATCTCTGCAGGAAGAGCAGCAGAACTAATGAGAATATCACTATGGGAACTGCAAAGCTATGTCGGAGGAACAGCCATATCTGAAAAAACTAAAACCCAAGTATCAGCAACTGAAAGAATAAAAAACGCAAAAAGGATCTTCAAAATAAAATGAAATGCCTAGTATTCGACACAAGCGCAATCATCAGCATAGCAACCAACAACTTGCTATACATCCTAAAACCACTAAAGAAAAAATACGGAGGAGACTTCTGCCTGCCTTCAGCCGTGAGAGCAGAGATAATAGACAGACCCTTAGGATCCAAGAAATTCAAGCTTGAAGCAATACAAGTCCTGACCGAAGTGCTTGAAGGCACATTAAGCCTGAAAGACGAGTCTGATGAAGAAGTAAAACGCATAGCCAACCTAGCAAACTCCATATTCATAGCCCAAGGGAACTATATAAGCATCCTGCACGGAGGAGAGACAGCAGTCATAGTACTAGCCAAAAGAACAGGGGCAGAAGCAGTAATAATCGATGAAAGAACCACAAGACTCATGATAGAGTCTCCAATGTCTGTAGCCAAGCTACTAGGGAAGAAAATGCACACAGGAATAAAAGTAAACAGGAAAAACCTCAACGCCTTTAAAGACTACACCAAAGGAATGATAGTGCTAAGATCAGTAGAACTAGCAATAATAGCCTATGACAGAGGCCTCCTAAAAAGGTACACAAGACCTGAATCAAAGAACCTAACACCCCTAAACCCACGCAGAGACGTTTTAGACGGCTTATTATGGGGTTTAAAGCTCAGAGGATGCTCAATAAGCCCTGAAGAAATAGAGGAAATAATGCACCTAAAAGGCTTCTAAAAAAACGCTAAAAACAGCCGTTTAAGGCTGTAAAACCCCAAAATAGGCTATTTATCATAAACTTTATAAAGAGTTTGCAACTTTTGTGTGACAACAAGCTCAATTAAGGGCTAGTTAACCGGAGGGTAGCATAAAATGAAAAAAATATTAAGCATACTGGCTGTATTGATACTAGCAATAGTAGCAATACCAGCAGCAATGGCTACAACTGTCACTTTCGATAGTGAAGTTAAAATAAATGGCCATGAAATAACTACACTTGATACTTTAGATGTAGAAAGAGGGGAAACTCTTGATTTAGATCTATTAGTAACAGCAAGTGAAGATGTTGAAGATCTTCGATGGAAAATCTGGATCGGCGGTTACGAAGACCTACTTGAAGAAAAAACAGGATTGTTTGATCTTAAAGCAGGAGTAACAAAGGTTAAGAGCCTAAGCATAGATATCCCAGCGGATATGGATGCAGACGAAACATACACACTACATGTTGAATTAATCAACGGAGATGTAGAGGAAGAAGTTCCATTGAACATCGAAATAAGCAAAGCAAGACATTTGTTAGTAGTTGACGATGTAATCGTTAGCCAAAACACAGTCGAAGCAGGCGAAGACGTAGTTGTTAAAGTCCGTGTTGAAAACATGGGTTCATACGAGGAAGACGTAACAGTCACAGTTAGTGCATTCGGTGTTTCAGCAAGTGACTTTATCGAAGACCTTGCAGAACTAGACCTTGACGCAGCAAGCTACGATGACTATGATAACGCAAAGTCAGTATCAATGGTTCTTAATGTACCAGAAGATACAGCAGCAGGCAAATATGACCTAGTTGTAGAACTTTCTTACAACAGAGGAAGAGAACTAGTTTCAGAAACTCTAACACTAACAGTTGCAGGCGAAGTAGCTGAACAAGCTGCAGAAACCAGCGTTGAAGGTGTAATAACAGTTGATGCAACCACAAAGACCCTAGCACAAGGCGAAGAAAAAGCATACAAGCTAGCATTCGCAAACCTAGGCGACAAAGCACAATTGTACACAGTAAGAGCAGTTGGAACACAACTATGGGGCAATGTAAGAGTTGAGCCAAGCCTAATAGCAGTACCTGCAGGTGAAGTAGTTGAAGCATACGTTTACCTAAACGCAAACGAAGATGCAGAACTAGGAAACCACGTATTTACACTGCAAGTTAGCGCAGGCAACGACCTAGCAAAAGAAATCATGCTAGGAGCAAAAGTTACTGAAAAAGTAAGCACTGTTAGCGCAGGAAGCTTGCTACAATACAGTTCAACACTAAAGCTTGCATTCGTAGGACTAGTTGTTCTATTGGTAATAGTTGGTCTATTTATCGCTTTCAGAAAATTGAAAGAAGATGAAGATTACCCACTTGAGCCAAAAGACGGCCAAACATACTACTAAAGCTAAGCCTTTAGTTTTTTCTTTTTTTTTCTTTTTTTTAAATAATTTTTATTAATTCTCTTGGTGTAACTATTAAAATATTGCCAAACTTCTTTAAATTCAATAAGTGGTTATCATTAGTGATTATGTAATCTACATTCCCTTCTTTAGCGCAGGCTAGTATCTTATTATCGTCGGGATCCTCTCTATTAATTCAACTCTCTCCTTTGGTTTGACTATTGTTGAAATTGAGGCTATCTTTTCTACAGTTCTTTTCATCTCAAGACCTTTGCCTTTTATTTTATCCTTTATCTCCTTGTAGTCTAGGACTGCTGAAAATTCTTCCAATATCTCTTTAGAAAGCACAAGTTCTATCTCTTTTCTCTCAACTTTTTCAATTATCCTGTTAGAATCACCATACCAGAAAGTAGCAGAAACCAATACATTAGTATCTGCTGTGATTTTCATTTTTTTCTGAATCTTTGGACTATTTTATTTGCTTCGGATTCTTTTAGTCCAGCTTTCTTTGCTTTTTCTTTCAAAGGTTTTGTTATCTCTGCAAAAGTCTGCGTATTTACTTTTTTGACTATCAATGCATCATCCTGTAGCACAAACAGCACTTTGTTGCCTTCTTCTAATCCCATGCTTTCCCTTATGCCACTGGGTATGCATATCTGTCCCCTTGAGCTTACGGTTCCCATTTCAATTATTCCTTCCATATTATAACCTCCTAATAAGTTGTATCTTATTAGTAAGTTAAGTCTTATATATTAATTTAACTAATAATAACTTGCGTTTAAAACTCTTACTGAGAATTTAGAAATGATTTTTCGAAGTTTCCGTAAATTATACTAATTGTAGATTTTTTAGTAATCTTTATTAACTTCTAACAATTCAATACCTTTAATGATGATTAGTCCTTTACTTGGAGTTGTAGGATTTGCAGGATTGTAC